>CAZLHW010000371.1:0-4492 GCA_964559085.1 uncultured Acidobacteriota bacterium
CCCGAGCGGCTGCGCACGTCCGCAGGATTCATAGCCCGCAGGCTTTCGTCCAACGCAAAGGCAACGCCGCATCTGCCATAGAAGTCTTCAAGCCGCGCGCCGTCACGGAGCGGTTCTTCTATATGCTCAATTTCGTATTTTCTTGCTTCCCGTCCAAATGCGACAGCCTCTTCCAGGTTCCAGGCCTGGTTCGCATCCAGACGCAGCCTTACAAAAGAACCCGCCCGGCTCCTGACCGCGGCGACTTTCTTCAAATCTTCTTCAATCGAATCGCGCCCTACTTTGAGTTTCAGTGTACGATAGCCCTCTTCCACCAACCGTTGTGCCTCAAATTCCACTTCCTTCAAGCTGCCGGACAGGAGCCCGTTCACCGGAATGGATTGGGGATTATGCCCGCGGCACCACAGCGGAAGCGCGCCGAGGCTATGCAGCGCGGACTCGATCCCAAAAGCCACCGAAGGCGGAGACTGTTGAACCATCGCGGCCAGTCGGGAGGGATCTGCGGCCGCCTCTCCCGACAGCAGTTCTGTCGCCGCCTGTATGGCCTGGTCGATATCCTCGCGACTGAACCCGGGCAGCGGCGCGATGTCTCCCCAGCCGAGAGCGTCATGGTCATTGCGCAGCGCCGCCAGCAATCCATCGCGCGTCTTCGGCCTGCAGTGCGCTGCAGACAGCGGCGCGAGGGGCAGCGGCGCACGGAGTGGAAGGGCATATCGATACAATCGGGCTTCGATTATTTTCACAAGAGCCAGCCCACAGAAAAAAGGACACTGTGCAGAAGCAGCAGTTTCCCTGTCGCAGCCAGGGCTTCATTGAGAATTGGGCCGTCCGTCTGAGTCCACACCGTCTTCAGAACGGGAATCGCCGGAATAAGCGTCAACAATGAGAGCAACGCCCAGGGGTGGCGGCCGGTTTGCAAAACCAGCGCGGCGGGAATCATGCACGCAATCAGAACGGACCCCGTATACTCCACGCGCGCAAAACGCCGGCCAAAGCGCGCGGCCAGTGTTCTCTTTCCGGTTTTAAAATCCGTTTCAAGATCCCTGAGATTATTGACGCAAAGAATAGCCACCGACAAGAGACCCGGCGCAAGTCCCGCAACAATCGCTTCAAGGCGCATGGATTGTGCCTGCACGTAATGGGTTCCGGCAACCGCCACGGGCCCGAAAAAGATCAGCACGAATATTTCGCCCAGCCCGTGATAACCGAGAGGCGCGGGCCCGGCCGTATACAGCACTCCGAAAAGGATTGAGAGCAGGCCGATTATCAGGATGGGCGCTCCGCCGCGCCCGATCAGATAAAGGCCTGCCAGGGCGGCCAGTCCAAAGGCAAGGATAATGGCCCGCTTCATGACATCCGGCTGAACCAGTCCGGCCTGCGTAACGCGCAGCGGACCGATGCGCTCCTGCGTATCCGTCCCCTTTTTGAAATCAAAATAGTCGTTGGCAAAATTGGTGCCGATCTGAATCATCACGGCGCCGAACAGAGCTGCAAGCGCAGAGGGCCAGTGAAGGGCTTGATCGGCCTGAGCCATGGCTGTTCCCAGGATCACGGGGGCGATGGCGGCCCAGAGCGTTTTGGGCCGGCATGCAAGTGTCCAGACTCGAAGTCGCGATAGGGTCATTGCATTCCGGGGCTCATGGAAGACGCGGAAATTTCGAGAAGTCGGGCTTGCGTTTCTGAACGAACGCGTCGCGCCCTTCCTGCGCTTCCGCGCTCATGTAGTATAGAAGGGTCGCGTTGCCGGCCAGTTCCTGGAGCCCGGTCTGGCCGTCACAATCCGCATTGAGGGCCGATTTCAGGCAACGTATGGCCAAAGGCGAATTCGCAAGGATCTCGCGGCACCACTGGATGGTTTCTTCTTCAAGCCGCGCCAGCGGGACAACCGTGTTGACCAATCCCATCTCCAGCGCCTGCTGCGCGTTGTATTGGCGGCATAGAAACCATATCTCGCGCGCCTTCTTCTGGCCCACGATTCGGGCCATATAACTCGCTCCGTAGCCGCCGTCGAAAGATCCGACCCTGGGCCCCGTCTGGCCGAAGATAGCGTTGTCCGCCGCGATAGTCAGATCGCACACCAGGTGGAGTACATGGCCGCCGCCGATCGCATAGCCGGCAACCATGGCAACCACGGGTTTCGGACAGGTGCGGATTTGACGTTGAAAATCCAGGACGTTGAGGCGGTTTACCCCCTTGTCATCCTTGTATCCCGCTTCACCGCGAATTCTCTGGTCGCCACCGGAGCAAAACGCCTTCTCTCCCTGTCCCGTCAGGATGACCACGCCGATTTTCTCATCCTCGCGCGCGTCCGCCAGGGCCAGCGACATTTCCTTTACCGTCTGAGGCCGGAACGCATTGCGGACCTCCGGGCGGTTTATCGTGATTTTCGCAATCCCCTCAAACTTGTGATACAGGATATCCGTATAGGCGCCGGCTTCTTTCCAAGCGATGGTGGACATCTTATTTCCTTTCTTCCAGGAATTGACGGACGATGCCGAGATAGCGCGCCGGGGCTTCCACGTGGATTGTGTGCCCGACCCCCTCGACGATGTGCATCCGGGAGGCTGGGCACCGAGCCGCCATGGCCTCTGCGAGATTTCGGAATTTGCCATCCAGCCCGCCGGCCAAGAATAGCACCGGAATTTGGAGCCGGGCAAGATCCTCCCACAAAGAAGGCTGAGCGCCTGTCCCCATCCATCGAAGCGATCGGGCCAATCCCTGCGGATCATTGGCCTGCCGCTGCCGCAGCCTGTCTTGGAAACCGTCGCACCGGCTCAGAGGTTCGAACAACGGTTGCGAATACCATTCAGATAGAAACTCGCCAAAATCCTGCGACAGCAACCGCTCGGCCAGGGCCTGATCGCTTTGGCGTCTTGCCCGGCGCTCTTCATCGGTTTTGAGGCCCGGGGAAGCCGACTCAATAATGGCGCGAACAAATCGATCCGGATGCTGTGACGCGAGATATAGAGCCAGCCGTCCCCCCATGGAATAACCGATGAGGCGGCATCGATCCACGCCGCAATGGTCAAGCACCTCAAGAACAGCTCCGGCGCAACCGGGCATCGTGTAAATGTCGTCCTCTATCCCGGCCACGCTTCGTCCGTGGCCGGGCAAATCGACGGTCAGAACCGAAAATGCGTCTGTAAGAGCTTTTGCAGTATTCTCCCAGTCTTTCCCGCACCCGAGAAATCCATGGAGCATCAGGATTGCCGGGTTCAGCGGGTTGCCGTACAGACTATGGGACAACAGAGGACGCACCATTAGAGGGATTCCTGGCTAAGGGTCGCGGTGATTTCCCGAATGAGGCGCTTTTGTGCTTCGAAGTTCGAAGCCCGATCCACAAGGACCTCAATAACGGAAGAATCGCCGGAGGCCGCGAAAGATTCATAGGCTTCCTGCATACCGGCTATCGTGTCGACACAGCGATAGGAAAGCCCGAATTGCCGGGCTGCGTGCTCAAAGCGCCAGTCGTGGCGCATCACAAAAAACTTTTCATGAAGATCGGGGAATTCAGCAATCGGCAGGTGATCGAAAATGCCTCCACCGTTGTTGTTGATCACCACGGCCGTCACCGGAGGGTTCAGGTTCTTTAAAATGGCGAGCGAATTGAGATCATGCAGCAGCGACAGGTCGCCAATCAGCAGCGTTGTCGGCGTGCCCATCCCAATGGCAAAACCGGCTGCCGCTGCGACCGTGCCGTCGATGCCGCTTGCGCCGCGATTGGCGCCGACCGGAATGCGCGGACCATCGGCAGAAGCAAACATATCCATGTCGCGGATCGGCATGCTGGAGGCGAGAAACAGCGCCGAGGTTTGAGTCTCGTTGCTAAGGAAGCGCGCGATTCCGGCTTCTGTCGCCGCTGAAGCCTGCGCCGTCATCCGCTGGATAACGGAATCGACGGCCGCCGAAACCCGGCGCCATTTTGCGACATAGGCTTCGGATGCGCGCCCCTTCGAGTCCTTGAAGACAACGGCGAGACGCAGGCAGAAATTGCCGATTCCCGATTCAACCCTCCGGGTCACTCGATGGATCGGGTCCAGGCGGATCGGATTGTTTTCGACATGAATATAAGCTTGCGGCCGGGATTCCTCGAGCCATTGCAGAAGCCGTTTTGCTGTGATGCGGCCTCCGAGATGCAGCACGGCCGAAGGGCGCAAGTTCTGCCGGATCCGATCGGATGCAAGCGCGAGGTTATAGAAAGGAATGCCGACGTCCGGAACATTACCGAGGCGCAGGCCTGAAGTAATGTCCGCGAACAGGGGCCACCGCAGCCGGTCGGCCAGCGCCAGAACGGCTGCGCGCGCTTCCTCAGTTTGCAGCTTCCCGACCAGCAGCAATCCGTTGCCGGTGTGCGCCACCCTTTGCGCGATGTCCGCAATGCAGGTCTCGCCGGGCTGATCGTGCGCAGTCTCGTACTTTGTGTATGGCCGATGCGCAGGGCGCCAGGATTCGAGATTTGCCAGATAGCCGGCGAAATCGTCTCCGGTATCGA
>CAZLHW010000372.1:0-2391 GCA_964559085.1 uncultured Acidobacteriota bacterium
GCTAATGTAGGCGTTTTTCTCCTTCAAATACTCTCCCACCTGCTCGGCAGCCACTTCATTGACCTTTATTTCGGCCTGGTCCCCATCCGTGTCACCCGGGAGCATATGCTCTGGCAGTTCGTAACCTACATGTTCCTGCACGGCGGCATTTTCCACATCTTTTTCAATATGCTGACGCTGTTCATGTTCGGCAATGAACTGGAGCGCTACTGGGGAACGCACCGCTTTCTGACCTACTACTTCATTACCGGCGTCGGCGCGGGTTTCTGCTCCTGGCTGGTGGCAATGAACAGCTGGTCCATCGTGATCGGCGCTTCCGGCGCCATCTACGGACTGCTTCTGGCCTACGGAATCACCTACCCGAATCGCATCGTGTACCTCAATTTCCTGCTGCCGCTTAAAGTCAAATGGCTGGTGCTCATCATGGGCGCCATGGCTTTTCTGTCTTCCATCAGCGGCTCGGAGCCGGGCGTTGCCAGCATCGCGCATCTGGGCGGCATGGTTGTCGGCTATCTCTTTCTCAAAGGCCGCGACTGGGGCGACCGCTACCGCGCCTTCAACGACCATCGCCGGCGCGAACAGCTGAAGCGCCAGTTCGAAGTCTATTATGGCGACGTGCGCAGGAAAATCGAGCAGGACAACAGCGAGAAGAAGGGACCCACCATTCATTGACGATTGACGATTTACGATTGACTATTGACGATATTTGCCCTCGCGGTTTTTATGGAGGCAACCACAATACGCAATATTTGGCCGGCCTCCTTATTCAGCGAATCGATAGCGGCATCATTTACAATCTGCATGGCTAAAAGCAGTTCCATCCAGTATATGGATTCGTCGCACTCTTCCTCGACAATTTTGAGCTTCGCCACAAAATCGGCTGGTGACCTGGCTCTGCAGGCTGCCCGATAATTTGCACCCACGGACATTCCACAGCGCAGAAGCTGATTCCCGATAATCTTCGCAGCGTTTTGATCTGGAAGATTTTGAACCAGATTTATTATGGCGACAGCGAATTCTTACGTCCGCCTTCTAAGCTCGTCAGCATCCATACTCTATAAATGTCGAAGAGCGTATTTGTGCCAATATTTTTTTAATCGTCAATCGTCAATCGCAAATCGTCAATTAAAAGGAGGGGCCGAATGATATGTAAAAATGAAACCGTCCGCTTTCCGCCCAGCCGCCGGTGAGGCGGAGCGGGCCGACCAGGGTTTCCAGTGCCAGGCCGATGCCGATGCCGTTTACCATGTCGAAGTTATAGGGAGACGCCGAACGGTTGCTGGAGAAAACGCCGTTATACATGGCGGTTAGAAAGCCGCGCCGCACAAATGTGAGCGGGTCGGAAAAGAGTTGATAGCGGTAGCCGGCGCCGATCGCGCCCATCTGGTGCGCGGTGATCTCATCTTTCTGCAGGCCGAGGAATTGCCGCGATGCGCTTTCCGAAAAAGAGTAACCGCCGATGTAAAATCGATCATAAAAAGGCACCTGGCCCCGCGAATAGCAGCCTCCGGCGCTGAGGCGCACGGAAGATCGCGCGGAGAGAGAAAAATATTCCTGATACTCGAATTGCCATTTCGAGTAATCCACTCCGCCCCCGAACGAAGGGTGCCGCCGGTCAAAGTGTACGCGGAGCAGCATGCCGCTGCCGGGAAAATCCGGAGCATCGAGCGGGTCCCGCTGGAGGCGAAACGCGAGGCCCGCCTGAGCGGCGGCGCCTTCCATGCGGTTGGGCGCAGAACCGCCCGCGATTTTGACGCGCTCGCCCCTGAATCCGGCGCTGACTTCCAGATGTCTGAACAGGGTTGCGCCGAATAGGACTTGGAAAGCCTCGCGCCTGTCGGTGAATTTGTCCAGCAGCTCTCCGTTGCGCACATCGCGCCGCTCCAGGCGGCGCGCTTCCACTCTGGGTTCCAGAAATACAAATGGAGCCGCGGAGGGCGTGAGTCTCAGGAATGCAAAATGATCTTCGAGGCCGCCGAACTGCGTGGATACCGTTGCGGAAGAGGGACTGTCAAACAGCTGGCGCGCCGTGAACTCCGCCAGCGCGACAAAATTGTGATCGTTATCGTATCGAAGACCGCCGCCGAAGACGCGCAGTGGAACTTCCTTCATTTGGAAGATCAGGTGATGCCGGTTCGCGCCGGCGGGTTCCAGAGCGTACCCGACGCTTTCGAACAGCCGCGTGGCATAAAGCCTGCCCACGTCGGCGCCGATTCTATCCGGATCTAAGGCATCGCCCGGGCTGACATAGATGCTGCTGTGCAATTGGGATGCCTGGATCCTTTTCAGACCTCGAAAGGAAATCGAGTCGATGACGGCGGGCGGTTGCTCGGGCAACGTGCGGCGCTCGCGTCCGGGAATGGACGCCACAAGAGCCTTGAGTTCCGATAG
>CAZLHW010000372.1:2401-4473 GCA_964559085.1 uncultured Acidobacteriota bacterium
ATAGCCTGCTGCGGGCGCTTTCTTCCCCCTTTTTCACGATTTCGGCGATCGCCGGGTAGTCACTGTTCCCATATTTTTCAAGGTCCGGACGCAGGACAATAGAAGCCAGTTTCCGGCTTTCCTCGACATTGCGCTCCATCTGCAGGCTGATCGACTGGTCGATGACATCGATAAAAGTCCGAATCTTTTCCTTCGACAAAAGCGGCGAGGTGGCATCGACGGCGATGATAATGTCCGCCCCCATCGAGCGGACAACGTCGGTCGGCAGGTTATTCACCAGGCCGCCGTCGGCAAGAAGCATGCCGTCTTTCTCCAGAGGTTTGAAGAGCAGTGGAATGGCCATAGAGGCGCGCAGCGCTTCCGCCATGGAACCCTTATTAAAAACATAAGCTTTCCCATCAACAAGATTTGTGGCTACGGCCCGAAACGGGATGGGCAGCTTGTCAAAGTCATATCCGGCTTGAAGCAGCTTGCGCGTGGTTAAAAGATTAAGCTGCTCCGTCAGCCGCTGGCCTTCCCAGAGCCCGGTTGGAAACTCCGGGTTCCAGCCATTGAAGTATAGCTGCGCCTGGTAGCGGGCATTCCTGCGATCGATCAGGCGCGTCAGGCTGCGCTGCGGGGCATCGCTGAAGATGCTGTCCCAGTCCTGATTGGAAAAGATCCTCTCAATTTCGTCAACCGGGTAGCCGATGGAGTAAAGTCCTCCTACGAGCGCCCCAAAACTTGTTGCGGCAATGCAGTCAATCGGGATTTTCTCCTGTTCCAGCACGCGGAGGATGCCGATGTGGCATGCCGCCCGGGCGCCTCCTCCGCTTAGTACGAGGCCGACCTTGGGCGCTTCCTGCCGGCCCGAAGCAATGCATCGCGTTGCGGGACTGCATAGGAACGCCAAGGATAACAGGAACATCAGCTTTCGCGGGCCCATGATGTCCCATACATTAACATTGCTTTGGGGGTGCGGTCGAAAAAAGATATAGGGATGGTCGTGATTTTAATGCGAGTAACAGAAGTGGGGCGGGCGCGTACTTAAGAGTTAAAAGGATGCAGCTTCCGAAGATTTGCGAAGAATTCCTTTATTAAACGAGGAGAATGAATATGAGAAGCAAAGTTCTGCTGGTGGGATCCGCCGTTTTACTTGTTCTTCTGACGTCGGCCCGGGCCGCCGATGTTACCGGCAAATGGGTCGCCCAAATGGAGGGCGGGCCGATGGGCCCCTCCGAGATGACCTTTAATTTCAAAGCCGACGGCACAACCCTGACCGGTACCATGACCACGCCCAGGGGGGAGTCCCAGATCAGCGAAGGCAAGATAAACGGAGACGAGATTTCCTTCGTGGTCGTACGCAGGATGGGCGACAGAGAAATGAAAACGCAATGGAAAGGAAAAGTGTCCGGCGATGAAATCCGACTCACGCGCGAACTGCCCGGCGGCGGACCCGGAATGGGCGGCCCGGGCGGGGGCGGTCCGGGACCTGGTGGTCCGGGCGGCGGGCCCGGAGGCCCGGCGCGGGAAATCATTGCCAAGAGAGCGAAATAGCAAAAAGGTAGGCTCAATTTCCCTTAGAAAGACGGATGCCCGGCCTGAACCCCGGGTATATCCTTGAGTTCAGGCCACGCGGCTTTCAGGATGCCGGGATGGACGGATGCGCGCTTGCGGTGTCCTTTTTGGCTTTACCCCCTTACTGAATGAAACATAGGCGAAAATTGGACCAGCTGGAAGACTTCGGAGTTGAGGTTTGAATATGGCTCCATTAAAGATTGCTGCAACTGTAATTTGTCTGCTATGCCTGACCGGTTTTTCGGCCAGTCCGCCCGATTCGGCCGCTGATGCGCGTGTTCGAAAAGTTCTGGACAGCCACCAGCGTTCCTGGGGCGGTATGAATGTTCCGGAGGTCGATGGGAAGGCGCTGCATGATATCATTCTGGAGCGCGGCTACAAGAAGGCGCTGGAAATAGGGACTTCTAACGGCTATTCCGGTCTATGGATTGCGTGGGCGCTTTCCAAAACAGGCGGCAGTCTGATCACCATCGAATTTGACCGAGGGCGGCTCGCCGAGGCCGGGGAATATTTTC
>CAZLHW010000373.1:0-4471 GCA_964559085.1 uncultured Acidobacteriota bacterium
CCGCGTCTATATTGCGAGGGATCTGCACTTTGTGGGTTCCCAGCCGGATGAGACCGAAAGTTTCGAAATTGTCACCCTGACGATTGAGGAGCTGGAGGCGTTCATTCAGGACGGCACAATCTGGGATGGAATGACTCTCGCCGCCTGGGCTATTGCAAGGCCACGTTTTATTAACTCTAAGCACCAAAGCCTCTAGGACTCAAGGAAATCGGAATATATAAATGGACATAATTCAATTAATAGCGCAGGAACTCTCGCTGGGAATCAACCAGATACAGAACGCACTGTCTCTGTTCGCCGAAGGCGGCACCGTCCCCTTCATCGCTCGTTACCGCAAGGAGCGAACAGGTGAAATGAATGAAGTGCAGCTGCGCGCGTTGCTGGAAAGGCACACCTACCTTACCGAGCTTGAAGAACGGAAGGCGGCGATTCTCAAATCCATCGAGGAACAGGGAAAACTGACAGAGGAGCTTAAAGCCAAGATTGAAGCCTGCATGCAGAAAACGGAGCTCGAAGATCTGTATCTTCCATTCAAGCCAAAGAAAAGAACGCGCGCAACGGTCGCCAGAGAAAAAGGTCTTGAACCGTTGGCGGACTTTATCCGAAGTCTCAATACGCCGGATGCGGCTCCGGGCGATTTTAACGCGGAAGCCGCCAAATTCATCTCTGAAGAACTCGGGGTCGCCAGCGCCGAAGAGGCCCTGCAGGGCGCTTCGGATATTCTTGCGGAGGAAGTATCTGAAAAGGCGGAATTACGGCAGCATTTGCGCGACTATCTGATGAAGGAAGGATTTTTCACTTCCAGGATCAAAGAGGAATATCCCGAAGGCACAACCAAGTTCGAGATGTACCGGGACTATAAAGTACGCGTGAAAGATATCGCGCCCCACAACATGCTTGCCCTCCGTCGCGGCGAGGCAGAAGGTATTCTCACTTTTACCATCGAATTCGATGCCGCTGCGGTTGCCGCCTACCTTGAATCAAAGGAAATTCACACAAACGCGGACAACATCCGCCGCTTTTACAGGATTATGCTGGCCGATGCCTTCGAACGCCTGATGAAAACAACCCTGATTGGAGAAGTGCGCCTGGAGAAAAAGATGGAAGCCGACCGCGAATCGGTGAAAACCTTCGAAAGCAATTTGAGGGAATTGCTCCTATCCAGCCCCGCCGGAATGAAGCCGACGCTTGGCATAGATCCCGGGTTCCGCACAGGATGCAAAGTCGCCGCCGTAGACAAGACGGGAAAGCTCCTCGAGTATGTCACAATTCAGCCTCACAAATCCGACGGGGAACGCAACCAGGCTGCGGAAACGCTCCGGCATCTTATACAAAAGCACGGCATTGAACTTATCGCCATTGGGAACGGCACCGCAGGACGAGAAACGGAAGCCTTTGTCGCCGAGGTTCTCGCCCAGCTGGATAGAAAGCCGGTCAAGGTAATGGTTAGCGAAGCGGGAGCTTCCGTCTATTCCGCCAGCGAGGTTGCCATCGAGGAATTTCCCGATCTCGACCTGACGGCACGGGGTGCCGTCAGCATTGCACGCAGACTTCAGGACCCGCTTGCGGAGCTGGTGAAGATCGATCCGAAATCGATCGGGGTCGGCCAATATCAGCACGATGTGGATCAGAAGCTTCTCAAAGAAAAGCTCAAAGACACCGTGGAAAGCTGTGTGAACTATGTCGGCGTCGATCTCAACCTCGCATCGAAGGAACTGTTGAGCTATGTGGCGGGCCTGTCTCCTTCGGTAGCCAGAAACGTTGTGACCTATCGCAATGAACACGGCGCCTTCCGGAATCGACGGGAGCTGATGCATGTCCCGAAATTCGGCCCAAAGACGTTTGAACAAGCCGCCGGATTTCTGCGCATCCGGGGTGGAGACAATCCCCTGGATAACACGGCTGTGCATCCCGAAAGCTATTTCATCGTCGAGAAAATGGCCCGCAATCTGGATATCCCGCTTGAGCGCATTACGGAAAATCCTGCCCGGTTCAGCGGAATAGACCTTAAGGAATACGTCACCGACACCGTAGGCGAACCTACGCTTCGCGATATTCTCTCTGAACTGGAAAAGCCGGGGCGCGACCCGCGCGCGGAATTCCGCTACGCAACCTTCAAAGAAGAGGTGAAGGAAATAAAGGACCTCGTCGTCGGCATGGAATTGGAAGGCGTGGTCACAAATGTCGCCAACTTCGGAGCTTTTGTGGATATCGGCGTTCATCAGGACGGCCTGGTTCATGTCTCGCAGCTTGCGGACCGATTTATTGATGATCCCAAAAAGATTGTAAAAGTTGGTCAGATAGTGAAGGTGCGGGTCCTTGAGGTAAACGAAGCGCTGAAGCGCATCTCCCTTACCATGAAGTCCGCCAGTCGCCAGGCTAAACAGGCTCCCCGGGAGAAAAAAGCAGCGCCGCCGCCAAGAAAGGCCGCATCGGTGCAGGATTTGATGGCCAAGTTTAACAGAGCCCGGAATTGAGAGAGGATCAAAGGGATAAAGGATTAAAGGAGTAAAGGGAAGTACTGCTATCCTTGTAATCATGACCATGCTGATGGATACGCATGCGCATCTCTGCGATGCCTTGTTCGATGCCGATCTGCCGGCAGTGCTCGAGAGAGCGCGCCATGCCGGCGTGACCGCAATAATCGCGGTAGCCGAAAATCTTGCGGATGCCGGGAAAAATCTTGTTCTGGCGGCGCAGCACCCTATGATCCGTCCTGCCGCAGGGCTATATCCCGCACATCTCGATCTTGAGGCTGCTGCGGCGATGCGCGGCTTTATTCAGAATCACAGACGGGAGCTCGCGGCTATTGGTGAAGTCGGGTTGGACCACTGGATAGTCAAAGAGGAACCCGAACGCGAAATCCAGCGCGAGATATTCCGAGGCTTTATTGAACTCAGCAAGGAATTGAAGTTGCCTCTAAATGTACACTCGCGCTCTGCAGGCCGGCAGGCGATCAACCTTCTGCTGAAACTCGGAGCAACCCGGGTGCAGCTGCATGCGTTTGACGGAAAAGCGTCGTCGGCTATGCCGGCTGTGGAGGCGGGCTATTTTTTTTCCGTGCCGCCCTCAGTGTTGCGATCCGAACAAAAGCAAAAACTGGTGCGCAGGCTCCCGCTATCCTCGCTTCTGGTAGAAACGGACAGCCCTGTGCTCGGGCCTATGCCCAAGGAACGCAATGAGCCGGCCAATGCAGCACTTTCGATTCAGGCCATTGCCGAGCTGAAGGAGATTGCAAAAGAAGAAGTGATGGAGACTGTTGCGGAGAATGCGCGGCGTCTCTACTGCGCAAGTTTTTCATAGACTTCGTCGATTTCCAGGTTCGGGCCGCGGGCGGCCGAGGTGGCCAGTTCATCGCACCGTTCATTCTCCTCATGCCCCGCGTGGCCGCGGAGCCATTTGAACTGAACCTGGTGGATACTGCAGAGTGCCAGAAGTCTTTCCCAAAGATCCGGGTTTACGGCCCTCTCTGTTTTATTGCGCATCCAGCCGTTCGCCTGCCAGCGCCTGACCCAGCCTTTTTCTACCGCGTTTACCAGATATTGAGAATCGCTATAGAGCGTTACCCGGCACGGTTCCTTGAGGGCTTCGAGTCCGGCAATAGCTGCCAGGATTTCCATGCGATTATTCGTGGTTTTGCGAAAGCCCTTGGAGAGTTCCTTGCGGTGAGAGTCGTAAAGCAGGACGACGCCATACCCTCCCGGACCGGGATTTTTGCTGCAGGCCCCGTCTGTGTATAGCGTCACGTGTTTCATATCAATTGTAAGGGGCACAGGGATAAAGGGGTAGAGGGGTAAAGGCAAACAAATAAAGCGTGTAAGAATTCCTTTATGTTATTTTTTCCCTCTACCCTTCTATCCCTTTATGCCTTTATCCCGCTGATCCTTTTGTTGTTGGGGCTACTTGACAGTCAGCTCCGGGGCCTTGGGGATATCCGCACGGGGCTTCCAGTTCTCAACAGGAGGCGCCACGGAAGTGGCTTTCCGCTGCTTGCGCAGGCCGAAGGATTTCAAAAAGGCTTCCTTCTTGGCCAGCTGAATGGCCAGGGCCGGATCGACGCCTTTCGGGCACACTTGGGAGCAGGCGCCCGCGAAATGGCAGCGATAAACGCCGTGCTCGGAATACATTTCTTCCATGCGTTCTTTGCTGCCTTCGTCGCGCGAGTCGGCCATGTAGCGCCACCCCTGGGTCAGCGCCTGGGGGCCGGTGTATTCTTTGGAAGTCGCCACGGTCGGGCAGGCCGACAGGCACAATCCGCACTTGATGCAATAGGCAAACTGAATGTAGTTCACCAGCTCCTCGCGAGACTGAAAATATTCTCCTGTGGGGAGATTCTGCTCTTCAAGGTCTTTGCGGAACAGGTGAGGCTGCACCGCGCGATGCTTGTTAAACAGGCTTTCCAGGTCCGGAACGAGGGCTTTGATGATGTCGTAATTGGGAAGCGGCTTAATGCTTATAACCTCGGAATGGA
>CAZLHW010000374.1:0-4456 GCA_964559085.1 uncultured Acidobacteriota bacterium
AGTCCCCATGCCAGCATTGAGGTTGTAGTGGTTTTCCCGTGCGTGCCGGTGACGACGACGGGAATTTTTTTTTGAAGGAAAAAACTCTTGAGCGTTTCGGGAAAGGAAGAGTACGGGATCCGTTGATCCAGCACATACTCCACCTCTGCGTTCCCTCTCGACAGGGCATTGCCTACCACAACAAGATCCGGAGCCGGCTGAAGGTTCCGGACGTCATAACCGCTGGAAACCGGGATTTTGTGCTGCGCAAGGAAATCGCTCATCGGGGGATAGACGCCTTCGTCGGAGCCCGTGACGTCAAAGCCGCTTTTTTGCAGCATGGCCGCGAGAGACGCCATGCCGGTGCCGCAAATGCCGATCAGGTGGATCCTGTGTATCGTGTCTGTCTGCATAGGAGATGAATGTAGCAGAATCGCGGGGGAATAACTACAGTCGGCAGCGGGAAGTCGGCAGGGCGGCCCGACATTTGCGCTGCGAGCGCGGGGCATATAAGGCCGGGACAAAGGCTGCGGAGCAGCCGGCAGGGAGTTCTGGAATGCTATCGGAGCGACCGGGGCCGGACCTGCTCCGGATTTTCCTTAAAATGAAAAATGATAGGGTGAAAATTGCGGCTAAGGCCAAAAATCAGGCCGTTTTTCGTCCAATATTATTGATTATAAAAACTTTGTTTCGGTCCGACCCCAATACGCTATTCATATTTGCGGTAGTCGTGAATGTGGATGGTTTCCTTAATATGAATATTCTTGATGCGGTCGCCGGGGACGATCTTGTCTGCGATCTGAAGACCGCTGAGAACGCGGCCGAAACAGGTGTTTGTGCCGTCCAGTTCCGGCTGCGGCGATAGGGTGATAAAAAACCCGCCGGCGTCGGAATATTCGTTTCCAAAGACTCCGTAGGGCCCGGAATCGCCGACGGCTTCGACAAGGGCAACCCCAACGCTGCCGCGTTCAAAGGGACGCATGTTGATCTCGCTGTTCACCGTTCGGCTCAGCACATGCTGCGCTCGGGGAATGCGGCCTTCTATTCGGAACGGATTCCCCCGACGGGACAGTTCCATTCCATTAAAAGCGCCCCGTTTTGCCAATAATACGAAGTGATGCACTGTAACCGGGGCGTCTTCTCGGAAAAGCTCGATTTCCATTGTGCCCCGCGTTGTTTCAACCTGCGCGATCGTCGTGTTTCTTCTCGTCGCCGAAATGGCTTGGGCCATTATGTCCGTGATCGTGCCTTGCCCCGGGTCGGGGTAAACGGGAATATCCGGCAACGCGGCGATGCGGAGAATTTCGTGACAGGCGTAGCGTATGCGGCGATCGGCGTCCTTCAATCCGGCCAGCAACAATTGCCGGACGTCCTTTTCGCCGCTCCAGAGCCGCAGCTGGTCGAGTATTTTGAGCCTTGCCTGAATATTGCCGCTTGAGGTGCATGCGGTGAAGGCTTCTACCGCACGAGTCCAGGGAGTTTTGGTGCGCCGCAAGGATGGATGAAGGCCCGCGATTTCACCCAGAACCGTGCAATCGCGCCGGCGGATCCATAAATCCCAGGTTTCTTCCGATACAGACGTCCCCGTCCCCGCCAATGCCTGCAAAATATCGGGCAGTATTTCTCCCGCCGGGGCATTGGGTGTATCGAGGGCCCGACGGAGCATCCGATTGAGAGCTTCCACGGCTGCAGGGCCACCCAGCTGCGCGATTGCCCGCACCCACCCTTTGTCCGAAATCCTGCCTTCGTAATAGCTGCTTTCCGCCAGTTTGAGGAAGAGCTCCGGCGTTCCGCGTGCACGCATGAAAGATGCCAGCGAGACTGCCGCCTCGTCCGCTATCGGTCCGGAAATCCTTAATAACGGCAGAAGCACAGTGTCGCTGGCTGCATCCTGGATGCTGCCCAGGGCCCGTGCAGCCTCGATGACGAAATTCCTCTGATCCGGATGGCTGCTGTCGCAAGGCTCGGCCGAAATTGCAGCCCGGATTGCGGGAACGGCTGCAGGATTTTTCATTAAAGCCAGTGCCTGCAGGGCGCGAATCCTTGCCGCCAAAGGATTTCGTTTGTCTTTGCTGTACGGCGGCAACAAGGCGAAAAGCGCGCTTGCCCGGCTTGGATCTGCGCCGGCCATCAGGAAAGCCGCCCGCGCCTGCACGTCGGGAGTCTGATTGTGAAGATTCTTCATCAGCAGCGGTACATAGGATTCGGATGGCTGCAGTTGCGCAAGCGCTTCAAGCGCGCGCCAGCGGATTTCCGGATCATTGGAATCCGCCAGGCGTTGCAGCACAGGCGCTCCGGCCGGATCCTTCAATCGATGAAGCGCAGTGACGGCGAGACGGATGTAGGCGCGCTCATAGGGATTGTCGGTGCAAGAGAGGCCTTCCAGCCGACGAGCTATCGCGGCTGCCTGCGGCTGCAATCCGATCTTTCCCAGAGCCTCCACCGCCCGCATGCGGACAAAAACAGATCCGTCATCGAGAGCTCTCTGCAGTTCGCCGGCCGCCTGAGGCCCCAGCCCCTTGTTGCGCTCGATGATTTCGGCTATTGCGAACGCCGATGCCGCACGAACCGAAGCATTCCCGGATCGCAGCGCGCGGTACAGCAAGGGAAGCGCATCGGATTTCCCAATACGGCCTAAAGCGATAGCGCTCCATCCGGCTGTTTCCGGAGGCGTGTTCCCAAGCAGGTTGCTCTCGAAGAAGCGGTCGTTTCCGAGCCATCGCCGGTCTTCACGCTTCAGTATCTCGGCGAAAATCTGGTTTTGAATCCGTTCTCTGTTTATCTTGGAGCGCCCGCAGGAAATCAGCGGCAGTGCCAGCATCAGCAGAATGATGAATTTGTGATTAACGATCAGCGATCGACGAACACGTGAATGCAAGCCTGTTAACGCCATACAAAAACCTCATTCCCTTGCTGCTGTGGATTGTGAAATTCGTCATTCGTAAATCGTCATTCGTAATTTTTATTGGTATTTCAGACCGGTGATTTCGTAGGCGACCTGTTTGGGATCCCAGTAATACTCAACCGACTCGATTCCGATGGTGAATGTCCGGCGTTCAAGCGGCTCCATCGGCTTAGGGTTGTAGCCCACACCCGGGCGGAGAGCAAATGCGGTCCGCTCTTTGGAGACCTTTCCCCATGCGTCGTATAAGGTGATGTGCAGTTCCACGGCTTCAAGTTTGCGGCTTCCATCATTAACCAGAATCCCCGATATCATCGCCGTTCGGTTATTGTTAAAACTGACGTGCAGGTTTGCCTTGACGTTTTCGATTCGTATCTTGTTCTTGTAGAACTCAAAATCGGTATTGCCCGGACGCAGCAGGCCCTCGACCACGACGGAGGCGGATTTTGACAGGGGCTGCGTGCGGCGCTGATGCCGAACATAGAGCAGCACTGCGGCCGCCAGGACGGCCAGCACCACAAGCACGATTAGAATTCTAACGAAGGGAAACGCTTTCTGTGGTTCAGACCTGAACTCTAACATGGTGGAAACCCTTTGTCTGGCATTGATTTTCGTTTGTCCGATTCATAAAAACTGCATTATATCAGATTCGCGAAACCGCCGGTCCCGGAGGTGGAGTTTCCCGCGATTTTGCTTTAGGATCCTTTGAGCAGCGAAGGCGAATATGATAGCCTTCGACTTTCGGGGATGAACCATGAGCCAAAACAGCCTGCGCAATTTGTTGATTCTCATGATAGCCATCGGCATCGGCTGCGCTCCGGCGCCGGCGCAAAACAACACTCCACTGCCGGAATTGAAGTCGAAGCGTTTGCTGAACGAACTCCAGGTGATCGTCGCGCCGACCCGGTACCTGGGCAGTGACTTGGCTGTCGGCCTGGTGGTTCGCTACGGCGCTATTTTCGACTTGGCCGGCAAGGAGGGTGTGGCGAACCTTGTCTCCCGGATGCTTTTAAAGTCCTCCCTCGAAAAATCCGCCGAAGATATACAAAACGAACTTGCGTATCTTTCGGCGACCATTGAGGTGAAGTGCGACTGGGATGGATTCCGGCTCCTTTTGCGAGGCCGGAGTCCGAATGTGGAGCGCTCTCTTCTTCTTCTATACCAGGTCGTCGTTGAGGCCCAGTTCAACGAAGCGGATTTCAATGCGGTAAAGCAGGCGGTTCTTGCGGATCTTCAGAAACCTCCGGATCCCCGTCGGCGGATACACAGACAATTCGAGGATGTTCTATTCGCCGGAACAAGGTACGGAAAGTCCATGGAGGGAACTCCGCGGAGTCTTGCAAATATAGCGCTGGCGGTCGTTCGCGATTTTTATAAACGCTTTTTTTCCCCAAACCAGGCCTCTCTGGTTGTCGTCGGCGATGTCTCCCCGAGGCAGGTTCTTCAACAGGCCGCCCGCATATGGGGGATCTGGGTGCGAAATGAAGATATCCCCTTTACATTTAAAACGGCCGTCAAACCCGCCGGCCGGCAGATTTTTATCGAGGATGACCCGTCTTCTCCGGCTGCCCAATT
>CAZLHW010000375.1:0-264 GCA_964559085.1 uncultured Acidobacteriota bacterium
ACAACTAAAGTCAGCGCAGGATGAAGGGCCAAATGTCTTGGGTAAGGGAATCTTTGCCCCTGCTTCTACCGCACACGAAGGCTTCTTCCGTCCGGGTTGACCAGCAATCGAGGCGAATGCGAGGTGCTTTTATGAAAAGAATCCAGATGCCAGTGCTTTTTATGTTCCTGTTCCTTCCTCTTCCCATCGGCAATGCCCAGGAAAAGGCGGAGCATGAGGTCGATATCCACAGCAATGTCAAACTTCTTGAGATGCCTATCCCCC
>CAZLHW010000375.1:278-4452 GCA_964559085.1 uncultured Acidobacteriota bacterium
GGCTGAAAGATGCGTTGCAGGAGAGCACATCGGAACGGACGGAGGCAAGCGCCCTGACAATTCAAGTGTGCCCGGGAGTCAAAGAGATCGGCGCCGCCAAAACCAAACGGGCGCTGGCGCGCGTTACCGGCTATAAAAAAGATTCAAAAACCGAATATTTCGCAAACATTTTCCTTCACAGCTATGAAACCGGAGATACCGTCAATAAGGCGGAAATTGAAAAGTTCCTTTCCCAGCAGATCTTCGGTCCCCTGGGCTTGAACTGAAAATCGGCGGAGGGGCGGAGCCTCGTTCGGGCCCCGCCCGCAAACAGCCGTGTTTCCTTCGCTCAATTTCTGATGCTACTATGATGCGCAGGAATGGAGCGGGAACATATGCGGCTATCAGACGGCATCGGCGACTATCATATTCACACGCGCTTTTCCTGCGATAGCGAAGCGGAGATGGATTCCATCTGTGCTTCCGCCATCGCAAAGGGAATTCGCGAAATTGCTTTCACCGATCACTCGGATTTTGGGCCCAACGACCCGCCCGGCTATTTCCGTCCGGAAGACTACCTTGCGGCAATTGAATCGTGCCGCGCCCGCTATGGCTCGCAATTATGCATTCGTGCCGGCATTGAAATGGGAGAGCCTCATATATTCCGCGAGGAAGCCCGAACCATTCTGGAAACGGGTGATTTCGACTATGTAATCGGTTCTGCTCATTATGCCGTTACGACCGATCCCGCAT
Organism: uncultured Acidobacteriota bacterium; assembly: GCA_964559085.1. Lineage (GTDB taxonomy): Bacteria > Acidobacteriota > UBA6911 > UBA6911 > UBA6911 > UBA6911. Next base: position 1,011 of record CAZLHW010000375.1, read on the forward strand.
CAAGCGCGGAGGGAGCGAATGGGCTGCAGTGCGCATGGCTGGAATCCTATTTCGAGCAGCCATTGCGTCAAGCCTATGAAGCTTATTTCAAACAGGTGGTTCGCCTGGCCGCGGAAGGAGATTTCGATGTTCTAGGACATCTCGATCTTGTCAAACGGGATGCCGTCAAATTCAACAGACAGTACGATGGCCCGGGACCCTATGCCGACATGATCCGGACGGCGCTCCGTTCCATTGTCGAGCGCGGCAAGGGGATTGAGATCAATACATCGGCGCTATACAAGGGCAAGGGGATGGCGGAACCCTGTCCTTCTCCGGACATTGTCCGCTGGTACCGGGAACTTGGCGGTGAAATTCTCACACTCGGGTCCGACGCCCATACTGCGGATCGGGTCGCTTCCCACTTTGATGTAGCCCTGGAAATTGCCCGCGCGGCCGGCTTCAAAAGGCTTGCGGCATTTGAACAGCGCAAAATCCGCTGGATACGGATTGACGCATAAGCGCGATTCCCATGCCGGCCTCGAAGGCGCTTTTGGCGGGCTTGTTAGGCGAGATTCCGGGCCGGGAAAATTCATGAAATATTGGATACAAATTCGAACTGCCGAGGATTAGAATATTTTCCAAAAGCGTGCTTAAAGTTCCCACGACTGCTCCGCCAGGAAAAAGCACAGACAAGCCATAATATTCCCGCGCTTAAGATACGTACCCGAGGATGCCCGATCCACGCATGGGGCGGTTTAATTCCGCTATCCTCCAATGAAACTTGAGACCGGAAACAAAATCGGCCCCTATGAAATCGTCGCGCCGATTGGGGCGGGGGGAATGGGTGAGATTTACAGGGCGCGCGACCCTCAGCTGGAGCGGGATGCCGCGGTTAAGATACTGCCGGAACACATTTCATTCCAAAGAGACGCTCTGGCGCGACTTGAAAACGAAGCCCGCCTTGCCTCTTCCCTCAACCACCCCAACATCGTGACGATTTACTCCATGGGTTGGGAAGGGCAATGCCGTTACATTGCAATGGAGTACATCGACGGTCCAACCCTTCAGGACTTGATTGATTCGGGACCGATGCCGGTAAGCCGGGTGCTGGCGGTTGCGGCACAAATAGCCGACGGCCTGGCGAAGGCCCATGAAGCGGGTGTCGTTCACCGGGACCTCAAGCCCAAGAATGTAATGCTCAACAGGGACGGTACGGCCAAAATCTTGGATTTCGGCTTAAGCAAACTTGCCCTGTCGCTGGTGGATTCCGAAGAACCGACCCCAAGCTATGTGGACACAGCTGATGGATTGACGAAACCGGGGACCATTCTGGGAACGATAGATTACATGTCGCCGGAACAGGCCGCAGGCCGGATGGTGGATTTTCGTTCGGACCAGTTCTCGCTGGGGTCGCTCCTGTATGCGGCTCTTACCGGCAAAAAACCCTTCCACCGGGAGTCGCCGATTCAGACCCTCAACTGCATCATTGAAGGAGATCCGCAACCGATCGGTGAAATCAACCCGCGCGTGCCGCGGCAAATTGAGTCGATCATCCGCCGATGCATGATGAAGGATCCGCAGGACGGCTATGCGTCCACACGCGACCTGGCACGCGACCTGCGCGACCTGGATTTGGCTCGACAAATGCCTGTGCGGCGTTGGTCCCGCCGCGAGCTGATCCGAGCATCGCTGGGCTTCGGGCTTCCGATCGCCGCCGGCAGCGGGCTCTGGATATGGTTTCGACGTCCATATCAGCCTCAACCGGCCGCCGTCGTTTGGTACCAGAAAGGCTTGTCTGCGCTTCACTCGATGACGTTTGATGCCGCGCGGAAGGCTTTGGAAAAAGCCGTTGCCTCTGACAGCAGTTTTGCGCTGGCTCACGCAAGCCTCGCGATCGCTTTTGATTTGCTGGAATACTCCGAACATGCCAAAGAATCCATGATCCGCGCGATGGCTGCAGCCCAGGAAACCCGCCTTTCGGCAAGGGATCGGCTGCGGCTTCGAGCCCTGCAGGCAATTGTATCGAGAGAATACGATCGGGCGGCACCTCTGCTGGAACAATTAGAGCGGGACAGCGGGGATGAGGAAAAAGCCGCAGCCGCGCTCGAATCGGGGTGGCTGGCCGAAAAAATGGAGGATACCGATCGCGCCGCTGCGGCCTATGATCGCGCGCTCCGGATTAATCCGGGATTTGCCGCGGCACGGCTCCGTCGGGGATTCCTCCAGCAGCGGCGCGGCGAGGATGAAGCGTCGCTGAAGAGCTTTGCGGAAGCCGAGAATCTCTATACGGCATTCAGCGATCTGGAGGGTGTTACGGAAACGCTCTGTCAGCGGGCGAACCTGCTGATCCGGCGAAGCCGGGCTGCAGAAGCAATCCCGCATATCAATAAGGCGCATCCGATTGCCAAGGCTGTAAACAATCAGTATCAGATAATCCGGTTGCAACTTCTGCAATCGGCTGCTGCAAGAAGCCTGGGTCAGCATGCGCATGCGCGTGAACTGGCGGAGCATGCAATTGAAACGGCTGTCCGGGAAAAGATGGACAATCTTGCGACCAGCGGCATGATTCATCTCGGTAATACCTTCTGCAGCTCCGGGGAATTCGAATCCGCGGAAAAGAACTTTCTCAAGGCTCTTGATGTTGCGCAAAGAGGCAAGGTGCCCCGATACGAAGCCCTCGCTTCCATTTCTCTCGGAGCCCTTTACGAACAGAAGAATCAGCCGGAGGAGGCCCGTCGGTTCGTGGAGGCTTCAATCCCTTTTTATCGCGCGGCCGGCTATCGCAGAGAACTTGTTCAAGCCATGACTATCCTCGGCGGCATCTACCACCAGCTAGGGGAATTCAACAGGGGAATCCGGATTCTCCGGGAAGCGTTGCCCGGTTCCGTCAAACTCCATGATGCGGGAGCCGAAATCAAGATACGGGAGCGGCTTATTGAAATTCTGCAGGATCAGGGCGCATGGACAGAAGCCTTAGCGGAGTCGGAGCAGGCGGCAAGTCTGCCGGGTCCGCCGATACAAACTGCCTACGCGCGCCTGAACTGCGCCGGCTTATACTGGCGGCTGGGACGAAATGCCGACGCGCAGCGCTCTTTGTCTTCGGTCGAAGAGCTGCTGCGAAAAACCGGACATCCGCAATCCCTCGCCATGCTTCGTCTCCGGGAAGCCGAAATTGCCTTCAACAAAGGTCTTTTTCATAAGGCAAAAATCCGTGCTGAAATGGCTATCGCGGCAGTACCCTCCCCCGGGGACCAGGCCGAGCACGCGGCAAGACTGATTGGAGCGCTTGCCCGGATCCGGAGCGGCGACCGGGGCAGAGGCATTCAAGCGGCCCTGAATCTTGTGCGGGATTTTGACCAGTCCAGGCTGATCGTCGCCGCCTCCGCTTCCCGGCTCTCCCTGGCGGAAACCCTGGCTGCAATCAAGGAACGCAATCTCGCCGGATCTCTGTTGGCGACTG
>CAZLHW010000376.1:0-4421 GCA_964559085.1 uncultured Acidobacteriota bacterium
TGATACCGACAAATACATAAGGCACGCCAGGTCTAGCAATGGTTTTGCGAATTTCAAGCCACACATCCAACTGGCGGGCAACAATATCATTGAATCCACCAATATGCCAGTTCTGACCCTTCGTCAGGACAGTGAACTCGCATTTTTGCAAATTGAGGTCGGAAACTTTGACGCGGCAAACCTCGGAAGCGCGCAGGCCGGTTTCTACCATCAAACAGATTATCGATAGGTCACGCCATCCAAGCGGAGTGGTAGTGTCGAATAAATATAGCAGGTTGGATAACTGCTCAAAACTTAGTGCTCGTCCTGGTTTGGCGTTATCCCTGGGGAGCTGGACTTTCAGAACAGGGTGATCATTCCCGTATCGCCAGCGGATATAACTCTTCACGGAATTTCCCAACATCCGGACTGTATTATTACTCCAATGTCTGGATTTTAGGAAACTTCTGAACGTATCTTCATCCAGATCATCCAGGGCTATTCCACAGCGGTCAAGATAGGCGTTCAGGGTGTTCAGAGAATTCTTGTAAGTCACCCTGGTTGCCTCCGTGAAAGTATTTTGATCAAGAAATCTATCAATGTTGTTTAGCATTATGAATTCCTCCTGGAACTCCAATTGTGCAAATTCTGTACCACTCTTATTATCCAACTAAACATTCTGTTTGTCTTTTCTTTGTGAGGGTCTATGAAAGATGAATTTGATGAACTCGAGAAAAGGTTCAAGGTCATCTTGGGTTTAATCGGGCTGTTGCTGATCCTAGTAGCAATAGCATTCTATCTGTCTCTACAGTAGTGAGGTGTCTTATGCAATGGGTTTTATTACTTGTCTTCCTGGTCGGTCTACTGATCGGAGGAGTGGGTGTGGGTTTTTATAGCAGACTCAAGATCACTTTGCATAATCAGGCGGAGTCCATCCGGGAGATCAAGAAACGCCTGGATGATGAACCGAAAAACCTCGTACTCAATCAACCGGTCGTCACGCCAAACGGCCCCGGCGTTGTCGTCGGGCGCTTGGTTGATGGCGTTAAAACGGATATCCTGGTCAGCCATGATCCTCAGAAATTGCCCGAAGCGATCAGAAATAGCAGCCTGATCCTGGATAACCGGATCATCATCCGCTATCCGGTTACAGTTTTCATTACGAGTTTCATGACGCATGATGAACGGATGAACTCGTTTCTGCTCTCAGGGATGGTGTGAAATGAACAAATCGAAAGATAAACTGGTCGATCAGATCGGTCAGTTTGCCACAATCCCTTATTCTGTTATCCGCATGGCAGACCAGATTGGCGTTGATGGATTGGCCGTCTTCGTTTACCTGCGCTATCGATCTAACGAGCACGGCGAGGCATTCCCATCCTATGACACGATGCAGAGAGATTTGGGTTTGCGCCGCCAGCGTATATCCGATGCCCTAAAACGCCTGGAAGAATTGGGGTTGCTCGAATGTAATCGGCGCTTCTCGAACAGCACGATTTACACCCTTAAAATGCCGTCCATTAGTCCGACAGGCGGACTAATGGACGACCCCCCATTAGTCCGACAGGTGGACTGCATTAGTCCGACAGGCGGACTACCATTAGTCCGACAGGCGGACGCTAACAAGATTAACTTTAACAAGATTAAGGTTAATCAGATAAATACAAGCGTTTCAAAAAACGAAACGCCGCCAATGGATGGCCATCCGAAGAATAGTATTTTATTCGAATGCGCTCAGGCGATATCCGAAGTAACCGGCGTTAATCTAAAAACCAATTCGCGCAAGATTTACAGCATCGCCCGCCTTCTCAATCCATGTCGGGGTGAAAAGCCGGTCGGCGCCAAAGAGATCCACGAATGGTTCGGTCTTCCGGATGGTTACTGGTATCTCTACGATTGGAGGGGGAAAGAGAAGAACCAGCGTCCAACGCTGGGGCAGATCATCGAGTTTTATGGCTCCGAGATCGGACGGCAGCCTGTCCAGGACGATCTGATCTTGTCGGAAGAAAAACGCCAGCACTTAAAAAAAGCGCTGAAAGAAGAAATGGAACGCGCCCGAAAGGAAGAAAATGTTTGTGTCTGATGCTCTTCAAAACAAAAAAATCAAAATTCCATCATTCCCAGGCGAGCCGAAAAAGACCTGCCCAACCTGCGCCGGCCTCGGTTTGATCTACAAATTTGTAAAAGACGATAACATCCCCAACCAGTATCCACCTCCTGGAGTGATTTCTCACTGGCTGGACGGTCAAAATCCGGGTTGGTATCGGGGACGGTTCCAGAGCACTCCCTGTCCCGATTGTCAGGCCGGCGCCGAAGAAAATCGCCGCCGCCAGGAATATCACCTCTCGATCTGCGGTCTGACCGGCGCCGATCTGGATGTGAACCTTGCCAGTTTTATCGCCACCGGTGAATTTGCCGCCAAATCGAAAGCCAAGGAAGCCGCCTGGCGTCTGCTGGAAATGGGTACTGAGCCTGCGGGTTTTGTCACGTTCTACGGCGGTTACGGATACGGCAAGAGTCATCTGCTCAAGGCCATCGTCAATGGTTTCCGGGTGCGCTGCTTCATGTCGATTTATGTCGAAATGACCGCTATTTTGGCTGAAATTAAGCGTAACTTCGGTCAGGAAGGCAAGGCCGATGAGGTGGTCGATAAATATATCGATGTCCGGGTGCTGTGCATCGACGAACTCGACCGAGTCAATCTGACCGATTGGACGCAGGACACGATTGGCAGGATGCTCCGGGCGCGCTACAACAATCGTGAGAATGTCTTGACGGTCATGGCTACCAACTCCAATCCCAATAAGCTGCCGCCCGCATTGGCTTACCTGTCTTCCCGGATGGCCGACGGTCCAATCATCGAGGTTCCCGGCCCTCAAATGAGGGGTGCAAATGACAAATAGAAACTCGCTCATCTGCCCAGATTGCGGATGTTCAAAAACCGCCGGTAAGTTGTATTGCCCGGATTGTTCCAGGCGACGAGACCGCATGGTACGGGAGAAAGTTGCCAATCGTGTGAAAGAATCATCTGGTCAAATCCTCATCCTGGAAGAACCGGATGAGGATGCAGCCTTTGAAAAGAACTTCAAAATAAAGAGTTGCGAAGTCAGTTTCATGTTGAAACTCGGCTCTTTTACCCCCGGAACTATCATCTTGCAGCACAACTGTCGCAAGATTGTCGTCGGCCAGGCCGGCCAGAGGCAGAAGCTCATACCCTGTCCAGAGGTCGTATGTCAACCATAGCCTTCAGCGTTCTGGGCGAACCGGTTCCTAAGCAATCCTTCCGGATCGGCAAGGATGGCGGTTATACCGACCCACGTGTCAAAGTTTGGCAGGATATGGTCGCTGCATCCGCCATGATCGCAAAAAATGAGAACCAGGTTGAGATCATCGATGGCCCCGTCACCGTCGCGATCGATTTCTACCTGGGCAACCGCCGCCGGATCGATCTGGATAATCTCTCCAAGGCCGTCCTGGACGGACTGAAGGGAGTTATTTTTGTAGACGATCAGCAGGTCATCGGTCTTTACCTGCGCAAATTTATCAAGAAGAACGCTGCCGGCTTATCCGGCGCTCACATAATCATCAGAGAATATAAGGAAAAATAAATCATGACACAAACAGAATGGTCTGAAGCAGAACAATCCGTCGTGCATATCGCTGAGGATATGATCGATCATTATCATTGTCATCTAAAAGATATCGATATCGGTTTTCTCTTTCGAGATAAGGCATCCGTCAGTAAAGGAAAAGGAGTCTTCGCTGGTGTCCAGCTCGTACCTGCAAAGCTCAAACCGCTCCTTGATTACGATGTTATCATCTGGGTGAGTCAGGATTATTGGAACATGATAAGCGCCGCTCAACGTAAGGCGCTCATTGACCATCAACTATGTCACATTTTCAAAGGTGAAAACAGTCTCAAACTGGTCGGTCACGATGTTGAGGAATTCAATTCCGTTATCGTGCGTCATGGTCTATGGAATCCATCATTGAGCGTCATAGGCAATGCCGTCAGAAAAGCGGTCCAGGGCAATCTGTTCGAGGATACCGAGAAAAAATCTGGCGTCGTCGCCGTTATCTCTTCCAGAGAAGCCGCCGTTCTCGAACAAGCCGCAACCGCGCTGGTGGAGCAATAATATGCCCCCGGTCTACTTTTGGACTGAAGACGAGACAAAATATCTCATCGAAAACGCCGGAAAACTCACCGCCCGCCAGATCGCCGTTCATCTGGGACGCCAACGAGCATCCGTACTGGCCAAAGCACGCTATATGGGTATCTCCCTGTATACCCCAACCACGAACCAGAAGGATGCTGCTGTACGTACTGTTCCAAGTCTTGGTCTGAGCAAGTCCCATGGGAACATCCTCGATGCCAAAAGTCGCCGGCTGCGCCGTCAGATTCTCCAATCCCTCGAGGCGGCTAATGGATAATATAACCATCG
>CAZLHW010000377.1:0-4413 GCA_964559085.1 uncultured Acidobacteriota bacterium
GTGGAATCGAAGTCCGCCCATATAAGGTCCGATCGCGCTGTTCATCTGAATCCGGTAACCGCGATTGACCTGGATTTCGCCCTGATCATCCATCCAGGGCACTCGGAACATCACGAGACGCTCCGGTTCCACAATGCGCTCCAGAATTTTGGCGGATCGATACTCGGGATGCCGGTCCAGTACCAGAGAAAGGGACTCGACCACTTCCTGGACGGCCTGATGAAACTCGGTCTCGCCCGGATTCTTGGCCATAAGGCGAGCCATGAAAGTGTTTACGTAATCAACCATTGATATGCTCCTTTATTTCATCTGAGTTTCTGGAAATCGGGCTTTTCCAGGCGAATAAGTCAAACTGCTGCTAATTGCTACCGTGCTCCTTTTGGAGGCAGGAGTCGCTTGACTGCTCCCCGCGATTTAATGGAGATTGCGACATTCCAGGCTGGCGTTCGCTTCTTTTGGGCAATGTCTGCGTACTCAGGGATTGAGTGTCTGAAACACAAAAATCCTTGAAGAAAACCAGCGGGACGTAAGCATACCACAGGATGGTAAAAACTTCAGTCTGGAATTAAAAGGCAACCGGCAAGGATGGGGAGATTAAGGATACAGGGGGCGGCTACTCGTTTGGGTTCCGGGGTTCTGCGTCCTCTCCCCAGAGATCCGCGATGCGGCGGGCGCCGAGATAGCGCATGGTATACCAGATTTTATTGAGATCACTGACAACCACCTGCCTGGCCCTGCGCGCCGCGTGCAGGAATTTGCCGTCCCCGACATAAATGCCGACATGGGTCGGGGTCTTTCCCCCGGAGGAGAAAAATACCAGGTCGCCCACTTCCAGTTTGTCCCGGTCGACCTTTTCCCCCTGCTTGTACTGTTCGCGCGAGGAGCGAGGCAAATCGATATCGAATCTGGAAAACAGGTTTTTGACCAGACCGGAACAATCAAATCCCGTCTTTTCAGAACCCCCGCTGAAGCGATATTTTACCCCGATCAGCTGGAACCCGGCTTCTACAAGGCGCAGGCGCTTGGGTTGCGCTTCTTCATCCGAAATCGGATTCGGATTGCCCAAGGGAGCCGCGGGACGACTTAAGGCTTCCACTGCCGGTTTCGCGGGTTTCGGTTCTTTCGCAGGTTCGTGCGCCGGAGATTCGACGATCTGCGGCGCAGGGACTTTGATTTTTTGCCCGACTTTGATCCTGGAAGATCGGAAGCCGTTCAAAGTCTTCAATTCTTTGATGGTAATCTGATGCGCGCGGGCGATTTGGGTAAGCGTGTCTCCTTTTCGCACTACGTATGCCTGAGTCGCGACGGATTCAGCGGCAGCTTTGCCGCTCAAGCCTGTGCGTTTGTGCTTTGCGGATGCTTTGGACGGTACGGTCGCACTTTTGGCAAACCCGGATGTCGCCAAAAATAATGCAGCAAGTGCTGCCAGTATAACTGCAGGGCGCCGGCGCTTCTTCATCAGTTTCTGTACCAAATCACCAAGCTGGATCTGCGAACAATCCGCCTCGCATCGCCCGGGGCGGATTTCCTACTGCATTGTTGCGTAATCTGGATTTGCTGCGTATTGCCTATCGGCAAACAGGCGCTGCCTATCATACAAAAATCATGCAAAAAGGCAAATGAAAATTAATCAATGAGTGATCGGAGTCACAGCAGCGGATCTGAAAGAAGGGGCGCGCTCATGAACACGGTCGGCAATGCCTCTTCCCCAAAGTTAAATGTAAAGGGACCCCGGTCTATGAACCCGCAGGGTTTATAAAAAGAAGCGGCTTCTTTCGTGGAAAAAACAAAAATATCTGAGAACAGGGTTGGAGGAACCATTGCTTTGAGATGTGCTAGAAGACTTCGGCCGATTCCTTGCCGCTGGTGCTCCGGCAAGACGTACAGAAGCCGGATCTCGTTCAGATCCAATCCTGCCAAGCCCAGGATCTGATCGTTTCTCTCGTAGACTGCGATATAAAAACTCCTCGCCCGTTCCACCATTGCCCCGCTTGTTTCCATGCTGAGGATTTTTTGCTTAAGGGAAGGGGGGTAGGAGCGATCCCTTTCCAAACAGCGAAGCATGAGAATGCAGCAAGCTAATGCGTCTTGAGGTTTGAATTGCCGGATCATGTCGTCTTCTTCGGCCTCGGATCTTTAAGGTATTGTGTAATATTTGGCGAAATATTTCATTATTGGACTATACTTCAAACTGCATTTTGGGTTTTATGCCCCTTCAGGAGGTCTCGATCTGAATGAGAAAGAAAGTCGCCATCGCCCATGTTGTCCTGAGCCTTGCTCTAATCCTGGTTTCCGGTTGTGCGCGTCCGCATCCCGAGACCGAGCAGATGCTTCAAATCGACAGTGCGGCTCCCGAGTTTGCGCTTCCGGATCTCAACGGGAAGACGGTGGCTCTGAATGATTTCAGGGGCAAGGTGGTGATGGTCGAATTCTGGGCGACCTGGTGCGGTCCCTGCCGCATGTCGATGCCGCTGATGGAGTCGCTCCAGAAGGAATTCGCCGGCGATATGGTTCTTCTTGCCGTCAATGTGCAGGAAACCCGAGAAGATGTGCTCGATTATGTGCGGGCGCAAGGAGTCCATTCCCGGGTTCTGTTGGATAAAGAGGGTTCTGTCGGGGCGGCTTATGGCGCGGATTCTATTCCCATGCAGATACTCATCGACAGAAAAGGTATCGTCCGGCACGTCCAAGCCGGCTTCGGGCCGGATACCGCTTCCCAATTGCGGGCGGAAATCCAGAAGCTTGTTTCCATGCGATAAGAATCGGGGAGCAATTTTCCGATCCTGACCAGATCCCTGAAGGACTTGGTGTCTCCCCGCCGGATTGTATTCGGTTCGCCGGGAGGGTTTTGCTGTGTATTCCGCAAAGCGAGCGGATCCGCTTCCGGAAAAATGCAGTTTTTGAAGCGGATGTAAGTCGCAAAACCGCTCCCAATCCGCGCCGCGCCGCCACCCTCCGCCCCGCCATCTATTTCGCCGGTTCGGCATGTTTTAGTTCTGCAGACAACAAGCGGGGATCTGAATGAGAGGCCAGGTTGCAATACCTTCCGTCCTTTTGTTCGCAGTGATTCTGCTGTCATCTCCGGCGTCGGCGGATGACATTACTCCTTCTGATAGAGAATCTGTGAACAAACTCATTTTGGCACAGGCAGAGAACGGTCGGTCAGCAGACGGCCAGCATAGTGTCGAGTATTCTCTGCCGCACGAAGGATTCTCACCGGGTCTGGGTCAGCACGTGGCAGTCGCCGGATTGTTGTGCAATTCACGGTTGAGACCGATCTCGATTGGCAGATCTACATTGCTGTTCTGGCAGCGAAAACCCGCCATCTTCTCGCTCGCGGCCGTGTTGGAGGTAAGGGGTATCGAAGCATAACGCTGCACGGCGTTAGCGACGGCATCCTGAATTGTGAAGCGCAGTATTACGGGTCGGGGGATGCTTTATGCTGTCCCTCAATTACAGGGACCAGCAAATTTGAGGTCCGCAATGGACAGCTATGGGAGACGGACGCAACGGTAAATTACAGCACACACGGGCAAGGATATTAGTGACGCCGCAGAACTAACTGCTCAAGCCGACGGCGCGAAAAAGCACGCGCCGCAGCTGATGCACAGCATTAGCTGCCGGAAAAGGGCGTTAGGGCGCCTTGATGTCATAGCGTCATGGCGCTAAACTCCAGTATGGAGGATCTGTTTCATGAAAAATGCTGCAACGCGTTCAACGATATACTTTGAGCCTGACTTGCACCGTGCTCTGCGGATAAAGTCTGCGCATACGCAACGCTCTCTTTCTCAACTTGTAAACGAAGCAGTCAGGCAAGCGCTTCAGGAGGACCAGGAGGACTTGGAAGCATTCGATGCCCGAGTGAAAGAACCATTGATCAGCTATGAAGAACTCCTGAGGGACCTCAAGAAGCATGGGAAAATATAGAATCGTTTTCCGCAAGTCTGTTGCCCGGGATTTGCGCCCAATACCGACCCAAGAGCTTCGAAAAATTCTGATTGCCATCGAATCCTTGTCAGACGATCCTCGACCTTCAGGGGTGGAGAAGCTGTCAGGACAGGACAGATACCGTCTAAGGCAGGGCAACTATCGTATTATTTATGAAATCAATGATATAGAGGTTCTCGTGGTGGTCGTAAAGGTTGGACATCGAAAGGATGTCTACCGGTGCAGATAACGAATCGTTCCGGCAGCCGGGCTGCTGCTGATCGCAAGCGATAGGCGAATAAATCCCCGAAGATCGCCAGGCTTGCGAAATATATAAAAACTTATATAATGCAAACATGGGCGTCAAAGAGTTGAAGTTCGTCGGATCGAGTCTCGATGATCTTCGGAATTTTCCTGAAGAAGCCCGCAAAATCGCAGGTTTCGAACTCCGCGCCGTTCAGAATGGGCTTGAGCCTCAGGACTGGA
>CAZLHW010000378.1:0-2146 GCA_964559085.1 uncultured Acidobacteriota bacterium
GGCTGCGCCCGGAGCTATCTATCTGGCGGCCTTTCAGGCCGCAGGCAAATGTATTCACTCCGGTTACGGAGACGGATGGAGGCACTGTATGTCGCAGAAGTACCTAGAAGAGAACCGTTATCTTTATATTGAAAGCAAACTGGGGCCGAACGAGCTGCTGCTGGAATCTTTTACCGGCAGCGAAGGCTTGTCGCAGCTATTCAGCTTCCAGCTGGAACTGCTTTCGGAAAACAGGCGGATCAGGTTTGAGGACGTTCTGGGCCAGGAACTTTCTTTCGGAATATCGGGGACGGAAGCTGGAGAGAGTCCGCGCTGCATTCACGGCATCGTAACCGCGTTTGCGCAGCTCCCCGACACCAGCCGGCTTTCCAGATATCGCGCCACTGTGTCTCCCCGGCTCTGGATTCTCACGCGGAAACAAAATTGCAGAATTTTCCAGAATCTTTCCGTGCCGGACATTCTCAAGGAGATGCTTGCCGGAATCGATGTGGCGTGGGAACTGCAGGGCTCCCACCCGGTTCGCGACTATTGCGTGCAGTACCGCGAAACCGATTTCAACTTCGTCTGCCGGCTCATGGAGGAAGAGGGCATCTTTTTCTTCTTTCGATTTACAAAAGACACGCACAAGCTGGTTCTTACCGACAGCAAAGCGTCCCACCATGATATGCCCGGTTCATCCGCTCTGATTTATGAAGAAGTTGCCGGAGGCGTGCGCGATGAAGCCCGCATAACCGGTTGGATCAAATCTCAGGAACTGAGCGCCGGCAAATACAGCCTGCAGGACTACAATTTCGAAAATCCGAAAACCAATCTCCTCGCCAGCCAGGAGATTCTGCCGTCGGCCATGGTTGGAAAGGTCAACCACAAACTCAAGCTGAGCGGAAACGATCAGTTTGAAATTTACGACTATCCCGGAGGCTATGACAGCAAAGGATTGGGAAAAGACGTCACCAAATATGCAATCGAACAGATCGAGTCTTCACAATTTGTCATTCAGGGGGAGAGCAACGTCCCGCATCTTACGCCGGGTTTTCGATTCACGCTGACAAAGCATCCGCATGCGGAAGGAAGCTATGTTGTAACCGGCGTTACCCATTCCGCTTTCGAGGGGGGATTCCATTCGGCGGAAGACGTCGGCCAAAATCACTATGCCAACAGCTTCAGCTGCATTCCCTACAGCCTTCAGTTCCGTCCGCCGCAATCCGCCGTCAAGCCCCGCGTTTGGGGCTGCCAGACGGCTGTTGTTGTGGGACCGTCGGGCGAAGAAATTTATACGGATAAATACGGCCGCGTAAAAGTGCAGTTCGATTGGGATCGCGAGGGGCGTCACAACGAATCCAGCTCCTGCTGGATTCGCGTGGCCACGCACTGGGCGGGGCGGCAATGGGGACAGATTCATCTGCCGCGAATCGGCCAGGAAGTCGTCGTGGATTTTCTTGAAGGGGATCCCGACCGTCCCATTATCGTCGGCAGCGTTTACAATGCAACGAATATGCCCCCCTACGCCCTTCCGGAAAACACGACCCAGAGCGGCGTGATATCCGAAATATCCAAGGGCGCCGGCGGGTACAACCAAATTCGCTTCGAAGATCTGGCGGGAAAAGAAGAGGTGCTTATCCACGCGCAAAAGGATATGAATACACAGGTTGAGAACGACAGCACCCTGACCATCGGGTGCAATGAGACCATTTGTGTCGCGAACGACCGGGCTACGACTATCGGCAACAATGACAAAACAAGAGTCGGGGGGGATCAGACGCTTGCAGTTCTGGGCAACTCGGACAGGACGATCGGTGGAAGCGACAATAAAACGGTTATGCAGGATTCAACCGTCAACATTATGAATTCAGAATCGCGCAATATCGGCTCCTCTCGATCCGTCACCATTGGTTTGTCGGACTCGCTGACCGCGGGAGGGACCATCAGTATCACGGCAACCGGCATGACGATCACCGCCCCGATGATTACGCTTAACGCCGGCATCGTTCAAGTAACCGGCATGGTTCAATGCAGCAATCTTATTGCTTCGGCGGGCGTTGTTTCGCCTGTATCCTCGCCGGGCGCTGGAAATATCTGGTAATGCATTCAGACTCGCGGATTCAGGATCGCGGTCTACGCGCCCAAAGTGCAGTGCGGGCGGAGGCCG
>CAZLHW010000378.1:2156-4407 GCA_964559085.1 uncultured Acidobacteriota bacterium
CGCCTTGGCCCGGCTTTCTCAATCCGGCGCGGATGCATCGCCCTATCGCCAGGCCCTCTCTGCGTGCGTGCGCGATCCTCTTGAGCCGCTGCGCATTCCCGCGCTGCTGCTCCTCAGCCGCATCGGCCCGCCTGCGGCGGAAGCCCTTGTCATGGGATTGGATCCGCAGCAGCCCACCCGCGTCCGGGCAGTGGCCGCCGTTCTTATTGCGGGCCTGGGTCCGGCCGCGGCCGTCGCCGCCCGCGCGCTTTGCCGCTGCGTGACGGCCGAGGATGCAACACTGCGCAAGGCGGCAACCGTCGCGCTTGCAAAAATCGGGGAACCCGCGGTGCCTTCCCTGCGCATTCTGCTGCAGTTCTCCAATCCGGACACTGTTGCCGCGGCACTCGAGGCTCTTGCCGTGATAGGCCGCCCGGCAGCACCAGCGGCAGCGGAGATTGAGGCCCTGGCAGCCCGGTTTTCCGGCGGCGTTCAATTGGAGTGTGCCGCAGCACTCTGTTCTCTTACCGGAAATCCGCAGCGAGGACTTCCCCTGCTCATCAACGCTCTTGGTAATTTGGATCCGCTTCTCCGGTCGGCGGCGGCCGAAAAGATCGCGATGCTTTCCACCGCCGCCCACGCCGCCATACCAAATCTGCTGCAATGCACGCGGGATCCGGAGGCAACTGTGCGTTCCGCAGCGGTGCTGGCGCTCGGCCGCATCCGCGCGCCCTCTTCCCAAATCCTGCCGGACCTTTCATTGTGTCTGAAAGATCCGCATGCTGAGGTTCGCTATGCGGCGGCCGTTGTTCTGGCAAGCTACGGCGCGGAAGCCCGGTCCATGCTTCCGGCCCTGCAGGCCTGTCTCCGGGACGCGGAGGAAAAAGTTGCGCGGTGCGCAGCCGGCGCTATCGCAAGGATAGAGGAATCCGCGAAAGGTCAATAAAAGCAAGGCAGCCGACCGTCTTGAGACCTCATCGCACCCGCAGCCGTCCATGCACTGCGCGGTCAGAGGTTCAACGGGGGGCAATGGAATCGCCCTGAATCGGCAAACGTTTTTGCCGCGAGGCGGCGTCGGATTCCATCTGCGGATCCGCCTGTCCGGCAAATGCCCTGCCCGGAAAATCAGTGGAAGCAGATCATTTTATATAGCGGTCCCAACCGATACCGGTCGATCACTCTTTACCGGAAGAAGCTCCGCTGATGCGCCAGCGGCCCAGGTTTCTGGCCTTTTCCAGAATGGAAGCCCGGGCCTCCTCCATTACTTCTTCCACGGACTCATAGCGCATCGTGCGCTCCTCAAACGAGCGCTTTCTAAGAGCGCCCAGAAAGCGCGTCTCGAATTCCCGGAAGGAAGAACCGTAGATGTGATAGCTGTCGGCCATGTGGCAGTAGCGCCCAACCCTGACGGCCTTGCCGGAAAGATTTGAAATGCGTTCGGCCATTCGCTTCTGCAACTGCACCAGGGCGAAGATATTCATGAACGCGGCCTTGTACGCATCGTTGGACCGGAAGCGCGCGTTCATACTGAGAAACCATTCTCCGTTTTCTTCCGTAACCCGGGCCCAGAGACTCTGCAGGCAGGCGGGATCGAAACAGTCATTGTCTTCCCACACCTTCCACGTGATGGCTTGCGCCCGCCGCGTATACGGCACTTCCGCCAGCTTTAGGCACACCGTTGCTATCTGATCAAAGACTCCTTTGCCGGGAACATCGTAAGCAAATAGGCGGCGGTGGTAGGTATACTCCCATCGCGTATCGTCGGGATCTCCGGGATCGCGGACCAGGTGATCCTTGATACCCTCGCACATTTCCATCACGTATTCCTGGAGCTCGACCGGCCCGCCGGGGAAATCCATATGAATCATGGGCTCGCGGAGCGGATCGTGGATCGTGAGCGTCATTGTGCAATCTTTGCTTGGCGGATCCCCCTCTTTGTCATACTGCGTTCGGATATTGCAGCCGTTGCGATTCAGCTCAATCAGCGATTCTTCCCAGCCGCGCGCGATGCAGTCGGCCTCAACGTGCAGTACGGGTATTCCAGCCATGAGACGCTCCAGTACGGTAAACTTTTATGCATCCCTGTGATGCATCTTTAAAAACAGATACTACCTCAAAAGCGTCCGGGATCGGAATCGCTATCGGCATGGCGGTCGCTGCAGGTCGGCTGCTTGATCCGTTAAATGCCGCCTGTCGTTTTCGACACGGATAAAACCCGGCGTTTGCTCCCATGTTTGAAGGCATGTTAGACTCATGACTGGTAACCGATGCT
>CAZLHW010000379.1:0-4406 GCA_964559085.1 uncultured Acidobacteriota bacterium
GGTGAAACGAATTCTTCAGCGCTATAAGGATTTGCTGGACATCATCGCGATTCTTGGCATCGACGAGCTGAGCGAAGAGGACAAGCTTACTGTGAGCCGCGCCCGAAAGATACAGAAGTTCCTATCGCAGCCGTTTTTCGTCGCCGAACAGTACACCGGCATTCCCGGCAAGTATCTTTCCATAAAGGAAAGCATCGAGGGATTCCGGGGAATATGCGACGGCACGTACGATCATGTTCCCGAACAGGCTTTTTATATGGTGGGCGGGATTGACGAAGTACTCGAAAAAGCCAAGCAGATAGCGGCAGCATAAGGACTGATTCGAGATTAAGGATTCTAGATTCAACCGGTCTCAATCTCGAATCTTTAATCTCGAATCTCGAATCTCGAATCGATACTATGGCACTACCGGAAAAAATTCATCTTGAAATTGTGACTCCCGAGAAGCAGCTGTTCAGCGGCACAGTGGATTCCGTGACGGTTCCGTCGACTACCGGGTATCTGGGAATCCTGCCCGGACACGCCCCTCTCCTGGCTGAGCTCGGAATCGGCGAAGTCAGTTACAAGATCGGGGAACGAACGGATTACCTTTTCTGTTCCTGGGGATTTGTTGAAGTTCTTCCCGAACGCGTTGTGCTTCTCGCCCAGGAAGCGGAGATGGCTTCCGATATCGACATAAAGCGCGCAGAGGAGGCAAAAATGCGGGCGGAAAAGCTGCTTGCATCCAAGGATCCGGGCATCGACTTCGCACGCGCCGAGCTCGCTCTGCTGCGGGCAATCTCTCGGCTCGAAGCGGTCAAGCACCGCGCATCAAAAAAACACTAATTTCCTTTCGTATTGCTCCACAACGAATTGCCGTGAATCGGGATTCCGAGGAAGCCGGCGCTAAAGCGCCGGATCTTCTTTGGCTTTCCGGTAGACCTTGTCGATGCCTACGGTCGTATCGTTGTGAAGCGCCTTATACAGCTGCTCGACCTTTTCTTTCGCCTGTGAGGCGATGGCTCCCCCCTGGAGTTCCGCTCGGGCAAATGAGAGGATGGCATCGTCGATCTTGTCCTGCTTCCACTGGCTCATGCCAATGTAATAATAAGGTTCTCCGTGCTTCTCGAATTTCAGAGCCTGCTGCAGGGAGCGGATGGAGTCGGCGAACTTTCCATCTTCATAAGCATTCATGCCGATGGCCAGGTGGCAGACATAGCGGACTTTGGAAATCTGTTCCTGCACGTCTTTGCTGGGTTCCTTCACAAGGTCGGCGGATTTGAGAGTGAGATTGGCATATTCGGCTGCCTTGGAGTAGTTGTTTGCCTCCATGTATTTTTTAACGAAATCGAACCGCAGAAGAAAGTTGGCGTCGAATTCGGGCATCTTAAGAATCTTCTGCGTCCACTCGTCAACCTTGGCCTGATTCTTGGCTTTCCCGTAGGCCTGAAGGATATCCACCGCATAGCTGCCTTTGGGATCCAGCGCGTAGATTTGCTCCAGTCGCTGGGCGTATTTCAGATCATTACCGGTTTTTTGCGCCGCTTCGGCAAGGTAGGCAAGAGTCTGAATACTGCCCGGATTGAGTTGAAGCCATTTTTCGGCCGAAGCTTCCAGAAGCGCATATTGCTTCGTTTGAGCGCATTCGTGCAGCAATGTTTCGTATCCCGCTTTGATATAAGCCATGAGAGCGGATTTGGGATATTTCTCGATAAAGCCGAGGAGCATCGGGCCGCGCTTCTCGAGATTGGGCTCGTTGACGGCGGCTTCATAGGCGCCGTATTCCACTTCGTCGTAGGGTGTCTCTTCCTCTTCAGACGCCTGTTGCTGCGGCGGGCTCGCGTTGGGGACGCCGACAGCCGCAATCGGAAACAGCGCTGTGCCGCTCAGAAGCATAAAAAAAAGGAGCAATCTAAAATTGCCTTTCATCGATGGTCTCTCCCTTCCCGGTTCTGCCTGGCGTGTCTATTTGGTTAAACCCACTTGAATAGTGAATATTTTTTGCCAATAGTTGCAGATTATGGCAGCGGAAGGCTCTTTCCGCCACGGATTGCGCCGGGCAAACCCAGCCATAAAATTCGGATTGCACGACGGATGCCGGATCCGGTATTGCGCCAATCCTGGAGTATCATTTAATCACAATTCAGGTTCGGGCGTCGAGATAAATCCCCAGTATATAAGGCGGCTTCAGGCGCAAGATTTCCATGATCCCGCCGATGGGATTGCGCGGGTGGAACGCACCGACGGAACCGGCAAACTTTGGACGGACGCCGACCGGGAATATGGTATCATGCGATTCTCCCGGTATTCGGAAGCGATGGATCTTAAGACTATGGATAATTCGAAAAAAAATGAAAGTGGCGGCTCAAGAACGGAAGCGGTCGCCGGCAATAGCGTTGCCGCGCCTCTGGATGTTATCCGGAATATTGTGGCGGAAGATCTGAGAAACAATAAGAACGGAGGGCGCGTCGCCACACGATTTCCTCCCGAGCCGAACGGCTATCTGCATATCGGTCATGCAAAAGCGATTTGCCTGGATTTCGGCATTGCGGCGGAGTTCGGGGGTACCTGCAACCTTCGCTTCGACGATACGAATCCGACGAAAGAAGATGTCGAGTATGTCGATGCGATTCAGGAGGACGTGCGATGGCTGGGTTTCGATTGGGGCAATCGGCTTTATTTTGCATCTGATTATTTCGAACGTCTCTACGAATATGCGCTGCAGCTGATCAAAATGGGGAAGGCGTATGTCGACAGCCTGACAGCGGATGAGATTCGCGAGTATCGGGGCACTCTGACTTCGCCCGGTAAGGAAAGTCCGTATCGCAGCCGCTCCATTGAGGAAAACCTGGATCTGTTTATGCGGATGCGCGCTGGAGAATTCGAGGACGGAGCCCATGTTTTGCGGGCAAAGATTGATATGGCCTCTCCCAATCTGAACATGAGAGACCCCACGATCTATCGCATCCGCAGAGCCACCCACCATCGCACCGGGGATCAATGGTGTCTCTACCCTATGTATGATTTCGCCCATTCTCTTTCGGATGCGATTGAAGGAATCACGCACTCCATCTGTACGCTGGAATTTGAAGACCATCGACCGCTTTACGACTGGTTCCAGGAAACGCTCCAAGTTCCATTCCGCTCGCAACAGATTGAATTCGCCCGTTTGAATCTGAGCTACACCGTGATGAGCAAGCGCAAACTGCTGCAGCTGGTCCAGGAAGGTCTTGTCAACGGCTGGGATGATCCGCGTATGCCTACTCTCTGCGGCCTGCGACGGCGCGGGTACACGCCGGAATCGATCCGCAAATTTTGCGACCGAATCGGTGTCGCCAAGCGGGACGGGGTAGTGGATGTGGCGCTTTTGGAGCATTCGCTGCGTGAAGAGTTGAACCTGAAGGCGCGGCGCGTGATGGGCGTCCTGCGTCCGGTGCGCCTTATCCTGGATAATTATCCGGAAGACCGCGTAGAAGAGATGTCGGCGATCAATAATCCGGAAGACCCTTCCGCCGGAACCCGCAGCGTGCCGTTTTCAAAAGAGCTGTTTATCGAGCAGGAGGATTTTATGGAGAATCCTCCCAAAAAGTTTTTCCGGCTGGCCCCCGGGCGGACGGTGCGGTTGCGCTATGCCTATTTGGTTACCTGCACGGATATTGTAAAAAACGAGAAGGGGGACATTGTCGAAATCCACTGCCGGTACGATCCCGAATCGCTGGCCGCCGATTGTTCCAATAGTCCCAGGGCAACGGCGACTCTTCACTGGGTTTCCGCCCGGCACGCGATTCCTGCCGAAGTCCGACTCTATGATCGTCTGTTTTCGGTGGAAGACCCGACCGATGAGAAAGACGGGAAAGATTTTAAATCCTACCTGAATCCGCACTCATTGGAGATTGTCCGGTCTTGCCGCGTCGAACCGGGCCTTGCAGAAGCGAAGCCCGGCGACAGATATCAGGTTGAAAGGCTGGGGTATTTCTGCGTGGATCCGGACACAGTGCCTGGAGGATTGGTTTTTAACCGAACTGTGACTCTTCGCGATGCATGGGCCAAGATTGTACGCGGCGCGTCCCGCTAAAACCCGGTTGTTTGCCGCGCCGCTGTGATAGGTCTTGCATCTGGCTGTTTGTTTTCTTAAAATGACCAACGTGCTGGGAGATCGTCTAATGGTAAGACGGGTGGCTCTGGACCATCTGATCGGGGTTCGAATCCCTGTCTCCCAGCCATAATTTTTTCCCTCCGGTTTACTCGGCATCGTCAGGCTTCCGGATTCCGCTGCTGTTTTCCAACCAGAATTCCAAGGGCCTGGAATACGAGAATGTCCTTCTTTACAACCTCTTTTCCGGATCCTCCGCCGCATTCTTGAGACGCCGCCGTTTCCCCCGGCGGATTTTCATTTGGAGACTACAGATCATTATCGTGCCGGGCTT
>CAZLHW010000380.1:0-4375 GCA_964559085.1 uncultured Acidobacteriota bacterium
CGTCGGCGCGTAGGATTTGCTGAGCGACGTGCTGGCATATAGCCAAACCGTAACCCTTCTTCTGACCGGGCTTGTAATCACCCAGGTCATTCGCACCGCAGTCGTGGCAGACCTTTGCGGAGTGGTTTTTGTGCGCGGGAAAAAGCCCGGAGAGGAGATTTTGTCTCTTGCGAGGGAATCCAACGTTCCGGTGCTGGGCACGTCTTTAAAAATGTTTGAGGCGGCCGGTCGAATCTATATGGCGATTGCAGAGAGAGAGTGATGCCGGAGGCTTTTGAAAGCATTTATGAAGTCCTGGGAAGGGATTATGCGAATGCAGGAAAGGTGTCCACGCAAATCAAGGATACGCTCAAACGGCTCGGCATCCATCCGGCAGTGGTGCGCCGCGTCGCCATTGTCTCCTACGAAGCGGAAATGAACATGGTGATGTATGCCACGCGCGGCCGGCTCCTGCTCAATGTCAGCAGCGAAGCCGTTACCTTGCGCGTCGAAGACGAAGGGCCCGGAATTCCGGATATCGACCTGGCGATGCAGGAAGGATGGTCTACCGCCACTCCGGAGATGCGGGAAATGGGTTTCGGCGCTGGAATGGGGCTGCCGAATATCCGGAAGAATGCGGATGAATTCACTATCAGCTCGGAAATAGGTCGAGGCACGCAACTTTACATTCAAATAAGACAAGCGTCACAGGGTTAACCATGGTTGCCCAGTATCATCACTCTCTCCGTTTTGATGTGGACCGATGCGATGGATGCATGTCCTGCATGCGGGCCTGCCCGACGGCGGCGGTGCGCATCCGCAGCGGCCACGCCGTGAAGCTGGCCGATCGGTGCATCGATTGCGGCGAATGCATCCGCGTCTGCCCGCGCGCCGCTATTGTGCCACTGACGGATCAGATGGCGGACCTTACCAAATTCGATTGCAAAATTGCGGTCCCCTCCCCGGCTCTGTACGCTCAGTTTGACTCGGAAGTATTCCCCGGCATGATTTTTTCGGCTCTGAAGCAGTGCGGCTTCGACGATGTGGAGAGCGTTTCTCCTGCGTGCGACGCGGTCACCATTGCAACCGAAATTTTTCTAAACGAATATCGCGGTCAATATCCGCTCATCTCCTCCTTCTGTCCCACCGTGGGCCGGCTGCTGCAGGATAACTACCCTGAGCTGGTGGACCAGCTTTTGCCCGTGCTTGCGCCGAGAGAAATTTCTGCACGCAAAGCCAAGCAGCGCAAAGCAAAGGAAACCGGCTTAAGCCCGGACCGGATCGGAGCCATATACATCACCCCCTGCCCGTCGAAAATTGTCTCCATACTTGAGCATCCCGGCATGCAGCGATCCAATCTCGATGCGGCCGTTTCCATCAGCGACCTGTTTCAGATTCTGGCGGCAGCCGTGTCGCGTGTTCAGGAGACCGAGTACAAGATTGATTCAGTGGAATCGGCATCCGGGCTGGATTGGGCCTTCCTCGGCAGATTTCCCCGATCGCTGCCTGCGGAAGACACTTTGTCGGTGGCAGGGCTGCCGAATGTGATGCGGATACTGGACGACATCGAAAAGGGGCGCCTGAGAAAATACCGCTATATTGAGTGCCATGCATGCCCGGAGGGATGCGTCGGCGGCTGTCTCACCGTTGAAAATCCCTACCTGGCGCGGGGCAAGGCAATCAAGCTCCAGCAGAACCTTCCGGCGGGATGCATGGTCGACAGGCGCGAGGTGGAGATCGCTTACCGCAAGAAGGAATATTTGATGGATGACTACCTCACGGGGAGGCCGCTGCGGCCGCTGGATGACGATATTTCCAGAGCCATTCTCAAGATGAAGGAACGCGACAGAGTTCTCAGCGAACTGCCCAGAATCGACTGCGGCGCCTGCGGCGCCCCTACCTGTCGGGCATTCGCCGAGGATGTGGTTCTTGGGGATGCGGATAGGGAATCCTGCGTCTTTTTTTGGCGCAAGGAGCTCGCCGACCGCATTGAGCAGCTTGCCACCCTTGTCAGAAGCCAGAATCAAGCCATCGGAGGGCAGCCATGAACGTTGCCGAGGCGGCACAGAAGATTGAAGGAAGCCTGGTGGCCGGACGCACCGCCGCCGACCGTGAAATCTCCGGCGGTTATGCGTCCGATCTGCTTTCGGATGTAATGGGCAACAGCCGCGAAGGAGATATCTGGATCACGATGCAGAAGCACGTGAACATCGTTGCCGTTGCGCAACTGAACAACCTGGCCGCCATCGTGCTTGTAAACGGCCGGACGCCCGAATCCGACACAAAGGATCGTGCAGATGAAATCGGCATCCCCATCATTTCGACACCACTGCAGGCGTTCGATGCAGTCGGAATTCTTTTCGCACAGGGAATTCGCGGAAGGAGGACAGTCTGAAAGTGTTCATGGTCGACACCCACATCCACACCTGCCTTTCTCCATGCGCCGAGCCGGACATGCACCCGTCCGCCATAGTGGAGGCGGCGGTTCGGTGCGGATTAGATGTCATTGCGGTGTGCGACCACAACTCCGCCGAAAACTCAGGAGCCGTACAGCGGGCGGGCCAGGCTGCGGGATTGACAGTGATCCCGGGAATGGAAATCACCACTTCGGAAGAAGTGCATCTGCTTGGATTGTTTCCGGATCTCGAAGCCGCCATGAAAATGCAGTCAAAGGTCTACAGGTCTCTGCCCGGGAAGAATGATGAAAATGCTTTCGGGATGCAGGTGATCGCCAATGAGTACGCTGAGGTTCTCGGATTCAACGATCACCTGCTCTCCGGCGCCACCACCCTGAATCTGGACAAGGTTGTGGCCGCCATCCATGACTTGGGCGGCCTGGCCGTCGCTTCCCACATCAACCGGGAACGCTTTGGCCTGATCGGGCAGTTGGGCTTTATCCCCCGTGGACTCCCATTGGATGCCATTGAAGTGTCCGGGCGAACACCGCTGCCGCTGGCGCGGGCCGCGTACGCCCCCCATGGGGAATTTGCCATTCTTTGCGCTTCCGACGCCCATGCGCCCGGCGATATTGCGCGAGCGGCAACCTTCCTGTTCATGCAGGACGGGTCTCTGTCGGAGTTGCGGCATTCCTTGACCGGAAGCCGCGGTCGAACCATTCTCGGCGGAGGAAGGCCGATGGAAGATCTCTCTCTGCATATTCTGGACATCGCTCAGAACAGCATCGAAGCCGGAGCAAGCCTGATAGAAATCGATATCTCCGAAGATCTGCAGAAGGATCTGCTGACAATCCATGTCCGGGACAACGGACGCGGCATGGACGCGGAGACGGTCGCGAAAGCCACCGACCCGTTTTTCACAACCAGAACAACCCGCAGAGTGGGTATGGGCTTAAGTCTTCTGGCGGCGGCAACACGCGCAACCGGCGGAAGCCTTTCCATAGACACCCAACCCGGCAAAGGCACCGTTTTGCGCGCCACCTTCGGACACGGGCACATCGACAGAGCTCCTCTGGGCGACATCGAGACCACTCTCATGGTCCTTCTTGCCGGGCACCCGGATAAGGATATCTGTTTCAGGCACCGTGTCGGAGATCGGATATTCGAGTTGGATTCCCGCGATTTCCGCGCAGCCGATATCGACCTGACATTGCCGATCGGATTGGCGATTTTGAGGGAATCCATCAGAAAAGGAGAGGCAGGCTTGCAGAGTTAGGGGACTGCAGCAATTGTATTGCCGGCACAACTTGATTGCGATTCCTCGCGTTCTTTGCCTCTTAGCGGTTCATTCGGATCAGCCGCCAAGACGCAAAAAGAACGCGAGGAAAAGCGCAAAGACTCCCCAGCAGAGGGTTATGCATGAATAAAGAACATCTTAACGAAGACGGCCATGGGAGGAACGCTATGGTTGATGTTTCAAAGGTAACGGAAATTCTCGAACGACATGGCGCGAAGCGCGAGCGCATGATCGCCATACTGCTGGACTGTCAGGAAACCTATTACCACCTCCCGCGCGAGGTTCTGGAGGCGGTGGCAGCCGGAGTCCGGGTTCCGCTGACATCCGTTCTGGCCGTTGCAACTTTCTTCAAGGCATTCAGTCTGACGCCCATTGGACGCTACCCCATCCGCGTCTGCAACGGCACCGCCTGCAATATCAAGGGCGGGCCCCTGCTTGTGGATGCACTGGAGCGCGAACTGAAAATCAGGAAGGGGGAAACAACCGCCGACGGGCTTTTTGGGCTCGACACGGTGAACTGCGTCGGATGCTGCGGTCTGGCGCCCGTCGTGACCGTAGGCCAGGACGTGCATGGGAAAGTGAAAATTTCCTCCGTGCCCAGGATGATCAAGCAATATCAGCCCAAAACAACGGCAGAGCCAAAGGAGGAAATCGATGCCCCGACTGTCCATTGATGACCTGAAAAAGATACGCGAGGACGCCA
>CAZLHW010000381.1:0-4346 GCA_964559085.1 uncultured Acidobacteriota bacterium
CGCCGGCCCCTCCCGAGACATTTACAGACCTCATCCGTCTTTCCCGCGCGCCTCAGACCAAAGACCGCTGGGGATTTCTCTGGCAAGGAAAGCAATACGAAGGGCTGGTCACGGTCTTTCTGGAAATTGTCTGGGGCTATGGGGGAGACTGGATCGACCCTGAAACCAATCAAGTTTATATTGATAGTACTCAGGCTGTTGCTGCTCTGCAATTCCTGAAAAATACCATCGGGACCATCTCCCCGCCGGGGGTGACCGGATATATTGAAGAAGACACGCGGCTTCTGTTTCAGAGCGGGCGTGCCGTGTTCCTTCGCAACTGGCCCTATGTCTGGACCTTGATGCACCGCAGCCAGGCGCCCGTCGCCGACAAAGTCGCCTATACCGCCATGACGCATCTTGCAGATCAGGCAGGCGCGGCGACGCTGGGCGGCTGGGGATTCGCCGTCTCCAGTTACTGTAAGGACCCCGAAGCCGCCTGGCGGTTTATCGAATTCATCACGCGCCCTGCCCAGCTGGTCCAGGTACAGAATGCAATGGGACGCATTCCATCGCGAAAGAGCCTCATGCCTCCGGAATTCCTTGCGGTATCCGACAGCATACGCATGCGGCCGCCCATCCCAAAATATGCCCAGGCATCCGATATTCTGCAGCGATGGGTCAGCGCGGCGCTTACCGGACGGGTGGACTGCGAGGTCGCTCTCAGGGAAGCCGCTGCGGAAACCCGTCTGCTCCTGGTTGGCCGCAAAGCACAGAAGGAACCGGAACCATGAGATCCGAAACCGCCGTCATCGCTCGAATCAAGGCCGCGCTATGGTTTGCGCCGGCGCTGCTGCTGGTGTTGCTGGTGTTTCTGTATCCCGTATTTCGAACGCTGCTGCTGAGTTTTACGCACCACAGTCTGGAGACCGGTTTTGAAATGCGGTTCGCGGGGTTGGACAATTTCATCCGGCTGGCAAACGATTCCCGCTTTGCCGCGGCGCTGAAAACGACGGCCCTTTTCACGGCGGCGACCGTGGTGCTGGAATTTCTGCTCGGTCTGCTGTCGGCTCTTGCGGCGGAAACCATGGGCGGACTGCGCCGGACGGTGCGCACCCTGATCCTTATCCCCTGGACGCTCCCGACGGCCATTATTGCGGCGCTCTGGATCTGGGTTTTCAACGACCAGTACGGCCTCATCAACGCGCTGCTTCTCAAAACAGGCCTTATCTCCTCGCCTGTAGCCTGGCTGGGAAAACCGCAAACGGCGTTTCTATCTGTCATCCTGGCCGATGTCTGGAAGGCATTCCCCTTCGTTTATATAATCCTGCTTGCCGGGCTTCAGAGCATTCCACGCGAGATGTATGAAGCGATGGAAATCGATGGCGGCAATGCCTGGCACCGATTTCGCTATGTCACGCTTCCCCATCTGCTGCCGTTTATTTTTCTGGCTCTGATCTTTCGTATCGTGCAGGCGTTTGCCGTATTCGACCTGGTTTTCGTTCTCACCGGCGGCGGCCCCGGCGGCGCGACCGAGACTGTTTCGGTATATGGCTACTACACCTTCATGCGCTATCTGGACTTCGGCTATGGCGCCGCTATGGTGATCACGGTTGTGGCCATCCTGGCGCTGGTTGCCGGTCTTTTAAATTGGACGCTGTTGAGGAAACATGAAATGGCCCGCTAGGCTTTATCTCCTGTTTGCATGCATTCTGGCCGTGTCTCCCCTGGTCTGGTACGGCCTGTCTTCGTTCAAAAGCTCGGCCGAGCTTGCCCGGATCCCTCCGTCTTTTCTGCCGGAGCATTTCACACTCGAGAATTATGAACAGCTCTTTATGCGCCGGCCGTTTGCCTCCTATTACGGGAACAGCACCGTCGTATCCGCGCTTGCGGCGCTTCTATGCGTCGCCTGCGCCTCGCTCGCGGCGTACCGGCTTGCGCGGGCCGATCGCATTTTCAGACGCACGGCTTCCTATGGGCTTTTGGTCCTGGCGTTTTTTCCCCCGATTGTTCTGGTGTTCCCCGTATTCGAACTTGTTCGCGCGGTCGGCTTGATCAATCATCTTTGGGGGCTCATTATTCCGTATGCGGCCCTAAACCTTCCATTCGCCGTGTGGCTGCTTACGGGATATATGGAACAGATTCCCTATGAACTCGAGGAGGCGGCCGCTGTTGACGGGTTGACGCAGTGGGATACTTACCGCCGCATCATCCTGCCGCTGTCCGCACCGGCCCTGATCACGGCCTTTCTTCTTGTGTTTATTTTTTCGTGGAACGAATTCATGTTTGCGCTCACATTCATGAACCGCGAACTATCAAGAACGGTGACCGTAGGCGTTGCCACCTTGAGTGGAGCGTATGCGTATGATATCCCATGGGGGTTGCTGGCGGCCGGCATCGTTGCGAGCACGCTGCCGCTGATTGCTGCGGTCGCTGTGTTCCAGAAGCGGATCGTTGCGGGACTGACGGCCGGCGGCGTCAAACAATAACAGTCAGACTCGCCGTCTACTCTCTTTTTCTCAGTTCCATCCCCTGCCGGGGGGATGGAGTCCCCTCCGGTCTGCTGCTATCGTAGTCCCGACGGCCACCACGGATGATATTGGACGGCAGGCCCGGGCAACAAACCAGATTTCATGCATTCTGATGGATTAGCCTATGAATGAGGCGTTGATTTCGCAGGACGTGGACAAAGCACTGGGACAGATAGGCGGCGCGGATATTGTGGTCGGTATTCCAAGTTTCAATAACGCGGCGACCATCAGCCATGTCGTTGCCGCCACACAGGCCGGCCTGGAGAAATACTTTCCGCAATATCGCGGCGTTATTGTCAATTCCGACGGCGGATCGAAAGACGGCACGCGTGAAGCCGTACTCAAAGCGGCGCTGGACAAAGGGCGCCTGATGCTCGTCACAACACCCCTCTTCCCCGTACACAGATTGTCGTTCCCCTACCACGGCATACCGGGCAAGGGGAGCGCCTTCCGCCTGATCTTTCAGATTGCGCAGCGGCTGGGCGCCAAAGCCTGCGCCGTTGTGGATTCGGATCTGCGATCCATCACTCCGGAGTGGATTGATCTGCTGTTGCGGCCGATTCTGCATGCAGGATTCGAATTCGTTGCGCCCTACTATCACCGCCACAAATATGACGGGACCATCACAAACAGCATCGTCTACCCGCTCACCCGGTCGCTCTACGGGCTGCGCGTGCGCCAGCCGATCGGAGGCGACTTCGGCATCGGTCCCAGACTGCTGGCGCGCTATCTTGAGAGAAACGATTGGGAGACGGATACCGCGCGTTTCGGCATCGACATCTGGATGACCACGCTCGCGATCGCGGAAGGATTCCGCATCTGCCAGAGCTTTCTCGGAGCGAAGCTGCACAACGCGAAGGATCCCGGCCTCGATCTGAGCGCCATGCTGCACCAGGTGGTCGGGAGTGTTTTCCGGCTGATGCAGGACTATGAATCCGTATGGATGAATCGTTCGGGGAGCGAAGAGGTGGACCTGTTCGGATTCCGATACGGCGTCGGACTGGATCCCATCGAAGTCAATACGGACAGAATGCTGACGGCATTCCGGAGAGGGTGTGAAGAGCTGGGCGAAGTCTGGTCTCAAGCTCTTTCTCCCGAAACCTATAGGCACGTCATCGAGATTGGGAAATCCGTCCGCGGCGCCGAAGCCTTCCGTCTGGACGACGGACTGTGGGCGCAGATCATCCTCGACTTTGCCGTTGCCTATAAAAAACAACCGGTCGAACGTTCGCATCTGCTGAAGTCCCTGACGCCATTGTATCTTGCGAGAGTGGCCTCCTTCGTTCTGCAGACAAGATTCCTCGCGTCCGACGAAGTTGAAAACGAAATCGAGAACCTGTGCCGGTGTTTCGAGGAGAAGAAGGCGGCCCTGATCCGGCAGTGGAATGGAAACAGGTCGGAATCTATAAACCGGCAGGATACTGCCGGGCAGTGAAACTTTCTTCAACTATGGAGGCAAGCATATGTTGAGCCTTCTGGAACAAATATTAAGACAAGCGGTGGACAGGGTGTCGTCGCAGATTCTGGATTATGTACCGGGATTGCTTGCCGCCTTATTTATCCTGGCAGTAACCCTGATCATTGCCAAAACCGTTCGCTGGCTGCTTCTGAAAATGATCAAAGGGATCTCCATGGACCAGTTCCTTCGGAAGATGGGCATGAACGCCGAAACCGAAAAATGGAAAGCGCCGCAACTTGCGGCGCAGATAACCTATGGATTGATCCTGGCCATCGGAATACTGGCGGCGTTGAATTCCTTCAATTCGCAGATGACCACGCGGATCATTGAAACCGTGGTGTTCCTGTTTCCGAAACTCCTGATCGCGGCGGCCATTA
>CAZLHW010000382.1:0-4337 GCA_964559085.1 uncultured Acidobacteriota bacterium
CAGCCTGTGCTCCCGGTGCAACCGCGCCTGCAGCGATATCGCGGGGCAAAGCCTTTTCAGTACAGCATATCGCTCCTTTCACTCCAAGGTCGTCGCAGAGAACGACATTCCCCTTGATAAGGAAGTCTGCAAGGATTGCTACGTCTGCGTGGAATATTGCCCTACCACGGCGCTCAGCAGAGCCCGCCATCCGGAGGACAAAAGAAGAGGCCGAAAGATGCAATCCCGCACGCCCCAGCCGCAGGCACGCGCCCATCATTGCGGGAACCTTCTGTCCCTGATCAAGAAGGCGCAGGAAAAATCCCGTTATGTCTCTCCGAAATTCATGGCCGATACGGCCGACGCCTGCAATCTCCCGCTCAGCGAAGTGTATGGAGTGTCGACGTTCTACTCCTTTATCTCCACGAAACCGCTGGGAAAGAATGTCATCCGTGTCTGCAGAAGCGTCCCCTGCCACCTTCAAGGGTCTCCGATGATACTGAAAACCATTGAAGAGAAGATCGGCATTAAGCCCGGAGAAACAACGCGCGACAGGAAGTTTTCGCTGGAACTGACCAATTGTATAGGCGCCTGCGACCGGGCGCCCGCCATGCTGGTAAACGAGGATGTATACGGGAATCTGACCCCGGAGAAGATTTCCAGGGTTCTGAAACATTATTGACACAGCGCCCCGGAGGAGACTCGCCGTGCAGAAACGCATTGTCCTAAAAAACTGCGGCCATATAGACCCTAAAAACATTGGGTCCTATTTGAAAAGAGGCGGCTTTTCTGCGCTTAAAAAAGCGCAAACCCGGATGACGCCGGAACGCATTATCGAGGAAGTAACCGAATCCGGCCTGCTTGGCAGAGGCGGCGCGGGCTTTTCCTGCGGCATGAAGTGGAATCTGGCGCGCACGCAGGAGGCCGATCAGAAATACATCCTCTGCAACGCCGATGAAGGCGAAGTCGGCACTTTCAAAGACCGGTACATTCTGCAACACGATCCCTTCACGCTGATCGAGGCGATAGCGATTGCAGGGTGGGCTGTCGGCGCCACAAAGGCCTTCCTCTACCTCCGCGCTGAGTATCACTTTCTGGCCGGCCTGCTTCTCAACGCCATCCGCCAGGCAAAAGACAAAGGCTTTCTTGAGTATACGCAGATTGAATTGCGGGAAGGAGCCGGCGCCTATATCTGCGGTGAAGAATCGGCCCTGATGAATTCCATTGAAGGGACGCGGGGGGAAGCACGTTATAAACCGCCCTTCCCGCCGCAAAAGGGGCTTTGGGGCAAACCGACCGTCATCAACAACGTCGAAACCCTGATGAATATTCCCGCGATACTGCAAAAAGGGAGCGCCTGGTTCCGGGGCATAGGGACAGAGCGCAGCAAGGGGACTAAGGTGTTTTCCGTCTGCGGCGATGTGGCCGCGCCCGGAGTCTATGAACTGGAACTCGGGAGCCGCCTCTCCGAACTGGTTCTTAAGATAGCGTCCGCCCGCGACGTCAAAATGGTTCAGGTCGGAGGGGCGTGCGGAAGGATCATCCCTGCGGAGCAATTGGACATTCCGCTAGCCTATGAAAGCGTCCTTGGCTCCGGCGGAATCCTGGTCTTCAATCGGACACGAGATGTCATTGACGTCATGTATCGGAATATGGAATTTTTAGCCGACGAATCCTGCGGACGGTGCACCCCCTGCCGCGATGGCTGCGAAGCCATGCTTGATATCCTGGGAAGGCTGAATCGAGGAGAGGGCGCCAATGAAGATATCGGCGCGCTGGAAGACTTGTCGCAGGTTATGGCGGCATCCGCCATGTGCGGACTGGGACAGAGCGCATCTTTTCCCCTGATGGATAGCCTGAAATATTTCCGGAAGGATTTCGAAAATCGCATCAAACAGTCGGCATTTTTAAGGACACTTATATAGTTGCGGGAGCTCGGCGCCCGAAAAGCCATCGCGCGTGCGGCGACGCTCCCGGCAGGAGTTGCACGATGCCCAAGAAAGGAACCCGGACAGTCATTCCAAAACTGGCAAGATATTCCTGCCCCTATTGCCGGGAGACGTTTGATTCCTTTGAAGGAATCAAATCGCACATCCTTGCCGCGCATGCGGCAGAACTGCTTCCCGAACCGCAGGGCACGATTCATCTTACCGTCAATGGACAGAAACACACATTTCACGTGGAACCGGACTGGACGCTCTATTACCTGATCCATGACGTAATGGGGCTGACCGGAACGAAGCTGATGTGCGACCGCGGGGCATGCGGCTCCTGTACCGTCATCGTTAACGGCCGGCCCATTCTTTCCTGCATGACGCTTGCCGTCGAATGCAACGGGAAAACGATTGAAACGGTTGAAGGCATCGCGGATTCCGGGCATCCGCTGATCGAACAATATGTAAAACACCACTGCATGCAGTGCGGCTATTGCACGCCGGGCTTTGTCGTTACGGCCAAAGCGCTTCTGGATAAAAATCCCAATCCAACAAACCAGGAAATACGCGAGGCTCTCGGAGGAAATCTCTGTCGCTGCGGCACGTATCCCCAACATCCGAAAGCAATCCGAGAAGCAGCGGAACAGATTCGAGAGGCGAAATTGTAGATTCGAGATTCCGGATATCAATCTCGAATCTCAAATCTCGAATCAATAGGGAGGCTGTATGAGAAGTTTCACGCACATCACCGCACGGACGATTGAAGAGGCCGTTCTAGCGCTGCAACGCTACGGGGATCGGGCAAGCATCATAGCCGGCGGCACGGATTTATTGGGAAAGATGAAAGATGCCATTCTTCCCCGTTATCCGGAGGCGCTCGTGGACATCAAAAGCATCCCCGGGTTGGATTTTATCAGGGAAGAGCGCGGCCTGCTGCGGATTGGAGCACTCACTCGCCTGCAAGACATCGGGAAGGAGCCGCTGATTCGCGAGAAATATGCCGCATTGGCCCAGGCCGCCGCCCGCACCGCGTCTCCCCATCTCCGCGAAATGGGCACGCTGGCGGGAAACCTCTGCCAGGATATACGCTGCTGGTATTACAGGAATCCGAATAATCGCTTTCCCTGCCTTCGGAAAGGCGGCGGAAGATGCTATGCGATTGAAGGCGACAACCGCTACCACTCGATAATGGGTGGAAGCGTTGAGGGCGGCTGTTACGCCGTGCACCCCAGCGATACGGCGCCGGCCCTCATCGCTCTGAACGCAAAAATTATCACCACTCGCAGAACACTGAAGGCCGAGGATCTCTTTCAGGTGGATGTCGCAAAGACAACGGTTCTGGGATTGGATGAAATCGTGACCGAGATTCAGGTCCCGGCGCCCAAATCGGGCGCCCGCAGCGCCTTTCAGCAATTAGCGCTCCGGAAATCGCTCGACTTTCCGATCGTCAACTGCGCGGCGAGCATCGTCTGCAAAAACGGCAGCGTCTCTGCGGCCCGGATTTGTCTCAATGCGGTCGCGGTCAAACCCTATCGGGCCGTGAAAGCAGAGAAGATACTTATAAAGAAACGCATCGAAGAGAGTCTTGCGGAGGCCGCGGGTGCAGCGGCGATGGCGGATGCCAAGCCTATGGAGCGGAATCGCTACATGGTCCAGATCGCAAAAACACTTGTAAAAAGATCCATCCTGGCCTGCGCTGATCTCAAATGACGAATTACAAATGACGAATGACGAATGACGGATATCAAGCATTATTCTTCAATTCGTAATTCGTCATTCGTAATTTATCAGGGGTGGTATGAACCACAAAGATGCCAAAATTCCCTCCTATGCCTGGGTAGTGCTTGTCGCGGTTTATATCGCGACGCTGGCCGCGCCGCTGAATCAGTTCAAAGTGCCTCCGATGATGACGACGCTGCAGGATCTTTTCCGGATGAGCGACAGCAGCGCCGGGAGTCTAATGTCTGCCTTTTCGATCATGGGTTTTATCCTTGCAATCCCCTCGGGCTTTATCGTCAGGCGATTCGGCATCCGGCGGACCACGCTCTGCGCCATAGGCACGATTGCCGTTGGCTGCGTGCTGGGCGCGATCTCAGAAACGAAAGGGTTATTGGCCTTCGGACGCTTCATCGAGGGGGCGGGGATGGGGCTGATCATGGTGGCGGCGCCCGCGGCAATAGCACTATGGTTTCCGGCTGAAAAGCGCGCGTTTCCCATGGGCTTGTGGGCCGGATCGGTACCGATCGGCAACATGGGCATGCTGAACCTGGCGCCGATTCTGGCTGAAGCCCACGGCTGGCGCTCGGTCTGGTGGGCGGGAGCTGCATTTGCGGCTTTCGGATTCCTGATATTTGCGATCCTGTTCCGGCTGCCGAAACAGGCAGAGGCGGTCGCCTCCCCAGAAGCCTGCTCAAACACCGCAGC
>CAZLHW010000383.1:0-4333 GCA_964559085.1 uncultured Acidobacteriota bacterium
TCCCCCCGCCGACGACCACGATTTCAACCGGCGCATTTTGCAGAATAAGCGGCCGCGGCGATTTCGCTTCCAGGGGCTGCAGCAGCAGCGACGCAAAAGGTTCTATTCCTGCTCTGGCAGATTCCAGGTCGTCGGGCATGGCCGCCCAGTAATTCCAGAGAGTCATCCGGGCATTATCCTTGAGCCACTGGCTTAATTGCTCCTTGCTTCTGAATCCTTCATTCCTCAAATCGCGCGCTGTTATCGGACTCAGCAAGAAAGCAGCCTGCGTCCCGGGATTGATTCCGGGAGTGTGATGGGTTCCGGCTCCGCTTGTTTCGAAGCTTGTGAGCTGCTGCTTCATGATTTCATGATGCGGGTGCGGTTTATAGGCCGCATAGTTCAACAGACTCCAGCCGGTAAGAATGCTGACCACGCTCTCTTCAGGCTTGAAGCCCTTCTGGATGTGAAAAGGGTTCCACCCTTCAGGCAACGCCTCCTCGTTCTCCGCGAAGCACATATTATTGTAGTTGCAGTTATTGCCTATATCTCCCAGATACGTCTCACCAAGTTTTGCCCCTCCGAGATTTTTGGACAGGAGCGTCCAGGCCCTTCCAATGACGGCATTCGCCTGATTAAAGGGACCGAGCGCTCCAAGTCCGCAATTCATGTGCATCTCCTTGCGCACAGGCCCGTTCGCAAGGACCATCCTTGTGAAAGAGGTTGCAGAGCTGAACAGGGAAGTCACTCCTGTCGAGGCTATAGCTAGTATAGCCGGCAAATGCTCTGCCTTGGCCCCTGCCATTACCGCATTGATGGCGACGTGCTCCACCGTATAGCCCCACGCCTCGTGGGGAGGCGAGGGCTGCATAGCTGTTGGAGAATACGCACCTTTATCACCCCGAATCACGGTTGGAGCCCCGAGCCGCGCTACAGATTGCTCCCAGACGTCGTGGGGAGGGATCGGCAGCATTCGGCCGATGATTTCATCGGGCCGATGCGAGGTTCCCCTGAGAATCGCCGCCACTTTCTCTTCCGTGGGAAGCACGATCGGCAGTCCGTCCGTCCATCCCTTTTCGAGAAAAATGCGCTCCAAATCGTCCGGGGTCCCTGGTTCCAGAATTCTTGGCACCGGCCTTTCAATAATCCCGGTTTCCCTCTCCTCTTCCGTTGTCGGTCTGGTTAATGCATCAACAATTTCGTCCAATACCGGCTTGCCGTTAATTGGATCGCGGCCCTCGAGATATTTCCGGTGTACCTCGAATGACCTGTTGGCAAAAGGGTGCGGCACAAAGGTGAATCGCAGATAGGGCATCCCCTTCTTATAGGCAAAGTTTTTTAGGAGCTCCGGGAACGCCTCCGTCACGACAGGGGCTGTCGGCACGCCCGATTTTTCCAGTATCGAGCAGAAGATGGTCACGGACGGGGCGCAAGTATCCAGCTGGCCGATCCCCATGATGACGCCGTTTCCCTTTTCCTGGATTTCAGCCCACAGCTGCGGGTCATTATGAAAGTAGGTGCCTGCTTTGGTTCTGAGAACCCAGGTCGTGCCCGGATAACGGCTTGCGAGAAGTCTCTGCATTTCCTCAAAAAACGCATGAGTCCGCGGGAAATGAACATCCACGATATAGATTGTCTTGCCCTCGAGAGACTCCAGCCGGGGCGCCATGGGAATCCTTTGGATTGGCGCGGGTATGCCGCATGGATTCAAGACCGTTATTTTTTTGCCTGCCATAGGGATCGCTGCCTCCCCGTTTTGGAATCGCTGCATGCATGGATGCGTTTCAGGTTTGTCCGGCCTCATCTATCTTCAATAACCTATTGGAGAGCTTTCGCCGTCTGTAAGCAGCCGGTTTGCCCGCTAATGTACAGCTTTGCCGGCTTTGCCGCAAGGATTCCGGCAAGCTTGTCGATAAACGCCGCATATTCTCCTTGATAGATAAGCGGAGAAAAGCGTGCGATAATGGGCGCCGAAATTCCGTCTTCCGCTTTACTGCACAAGCGACTCTTCAAAAGGAGTGAGCAAATGGGAGAAAAGGTGTCCTTGATATGCCTCAACCCGCAGGGTGCAATTGAGGCTCCAGCCGTTGCGGGACTCGTCAACCCTCGCGTCCAGGATTTGGCAGGCAAGAAAATTGCAATTATTTGGGACGGTAAAAAGGGCGGCGACAAATACTGCATTGCAATTGAAGAATTGTTGAAAGAAAGGTATCCGACGGCAACGACCCTGCGGCTGGTTTGGGGAGACGCCGAAGCGGCAGAAAAAGCAAAGAGGGAAATGGATACCTTTATCTATGGCGTGGCCGACAACGGCATGGGGGGGTGGATTCAGTGCCGGCAGGTGATCGCGCTGGAGAAGCTGGGCAAACCCGGTGTTTTCGTCATTGGGGATAATGCGACGCACACCACCAGGATGTCGCTTGAGGATGCCGGCATGCCCGCCGTGCGCTTTGTAAGCCTGCCTTCGATTGATTATTATCCCAATAGGTCGACCGTGGAAGCCATCCGTCCCGTTGCCGAAGCATCTCTCGATTCCATAATCGACGCGCTTACACGGCCCCTTGCGGCCGAGGAGAAAAATCCGCCGGTGAAAGAAAGCCAAACCTCCGCTCAAACGATTGAAATCACCGCCGAGAACTATGAGTCCGCCCTCGAATCCTTCAACAGGCTTTATCTCGACAATCACTGGGGCGATGGATTGCCCCTGATTCCTCCTACGGAGACGGCCGTCAAACGGATGTTGGGAGGGACGCGGCGGTCTCGGGATGAAGTTATAGGCAGAATCCCGTATAGAAACGGCATGGCCACCGTTGAAAAAATAGCCGTGAATGCCGTTATGGCGGGCGCAAGGCCGGAGTATTTTCCGGCGATACTGGCGGCAATGGAATGCCTGGCGGAAGAGAGCACCTTCACGCACATGATGAGTTCGGAAGGATCCTTCACCCTCATGATCCTTGTGAGCGGGCCACTGGGCAGGGAAATAAACATGAACTCCGGCGTGGGCCTGCTTGGCCATGGCTGGCAAGCCAACAACACCATTGGTCGCGCCGTGCGGCTGAGCCTGATTAATATCGGAGGCCTCTGGCCGGGTGAGATCGATATGGCCCTTATCGGCCGCCCTTCCTCGCATACCTTCTTTACTTTTGCAGAAAACATCGAGCAGAGCCCCTGGGAGACATTTAACGAAGGGCTGGGGTATCGGGCGGAAGACAGCTGCATAACAGTGTCCACCGTCACCAGTGTGGGCGCCGGCATGGCCATGAAATTATACGGCGGGGGTGTGGTCGAGCCATGGGATGTGGATGCGGTGCTTCACAATATCGTACAGGATGTTGCCGCAGACCGCGGAACATTCGCGGAATACAAAGTCGGAGTGGCAAACCCCCTTGCGCATATCCGGAAACACATCATCGTGGTGCATCCGGAACTGGCCGTCATGCTGTATCGTCGCGGCTTTAAGAGCAAACAAAGCCTGCGCGACTACATCTACGAGAGCACAAAGGTGCCGTACGAGGAACTTACGGAGCAGGAAATACGGGGAATCCATGACAGGATCAATACCCGGCCCTCCGACATCGACATTTTCTTTGCGCATGATGCCATTCCAGAAAAGCGACTGCCGGTAATCCTGGAGGCTCTTAAACCGGGAGGCAAGGTTCCGGTTGTCAATCCGGAAGACATTCACATCGTTGTATCCGGCAGCATCCCCGGCTATTCCTTCGGCATGTCCTATTTCCGCACGGCACACAAGACGAAACGGATCACGGGAGCAACGCTGACGAAATCGGGGCGATAGAAGCAGCAGGAATGACCGCTCGCTTTGCTGGTTGATCGATCACACATTGGGCCGGATGCCTTTTGCGTAATTCGCCCTGCCCACATAGAATTCCTCTTCCGGTTCCCGTGGAGCAACGCCTGCGGCCTTCAATCCGGCTCTCATGGCATCCTTGAAGTTTTGAAAGAGAAACGACGTCGGCTTTCTGAACATGCCGCCGTTTCCGCCCGTAAGCCATTGCATATATTTCATTCCCAGCATGCCGCACTGAAACGCGGCATCCCGCGCGCCCAGTATTATCGGCGCCAGTTCCCAATACAACTCCATGCCCCTGGAAAATTCCCCTTTTGCGAACAGATTGAACATGCGGACTATTCTGGGGTTTTCCTCATTCTCATCGTCAAAAATGACATAATCGGCCGGGCCCGCCCATTGCTGTCCGTATTGAGCCACCGTAATCGGCCATTCCGCCATCTCCGCCGACTGAAGCAATACCTGATCGCCGACGCGATGGTGGACAGCGGCCCACTTGCCGAGGCCGTCATTGAGATAGGCCTTGATTGCGACGACATTTGGAAT
>CAZLHW010000384.1:0-4313 GCA_964559085.1 uncultured Acidobacteriota bacterium
TCTTGCCGCTTCGGGCAAAACGGTGGCGCGTCTGGTCCCCCGCCCGGTATATGAATATATTCGTAAACTTCATCTGTATGGTGAAAGATGATTGATTCTCTGAAAATTGCCGTAAACGCAGCGGATGCCAAAAAAGCGCACGACCTTGTAATCCTGGATATTTCCAGGATTGCTTCGTTTGCGAGTTATTTCTTGATCTGTACGGGAGATTCTTCCCGGCAGATGCAGGCAATTGCCGATGAAGTGGAAAAGAAACTGAAGGAGGTCGGCATTCGCCCATCGCATGTGGAGGGGTACCAGAACTCCGAATGGATCTTGATGGATTATGCGGATCTCGTCGTCCACATATTTTCCAAAAACGCGCGCGCCTATTACGATTTGGAGAGACTGTGGAGAGACGGCAAAAAGCTCGATGCGGACTCTTTCTTAAAACCGGCTGAGCCGAAGCCGGGTCTGCGGAGGATTTCCAAAAAACGCGAAGCGTGACCCACCGGCCGCAGGGCAAAAAGAAAAAAGCAATATTGCAACGAAACCGTTGCATGGAATAGCTGTGTTGAATCGTCGATATTGTTCCAGTAAAATTTCCCGTTCGAATCGGGGCGGCATCCTGAGGCCCGGATATGCAGCTTAAGCTTCTCTGGGTCGGCAAAACAAAAAGCCCCGCTTTAAAGTCTCTTTTGCTGGATTACGTGGAAAGGATCCGCCGTTTCATGCCTTGCGAGGTTATTGAGACGCGCGATCTTTCAAAGCGGCAATCCCTGCGGCCTGCCGATCTTATCGCAGCCGAGGGGGAGGAGCTTGCAAGGCACGTTCCAGAGAACGGACGGTTGGTCGCCCTGGAGGAGACGGGATCTCAGTTTACATCCCGCGATTTTGCACGATGGTTCGAAACGGAGCAGAATCGCGGGGGCCGCGTGATTACGTTTGTGGTCGGCGGACCCGAGGGCTTAAGCCGGGAAATCTCCGGCAGAGCAAATCTCGTCCTGTCATTGGGAAAAATGACCTGGACGCATGAGATGTGTCGCATATTGCTGGCGGAGCAGATTTACCGCGCGCTGTGCATTCTGCGCAACATCCCCTATCATAAAGACAGCAATTGAATGGAGCGCGTGAATTCAGTTCAGATTGCGCCGCTTCGGAGTAGGAAGATACAGAATGGACGGAAAAAAACTGAACTATTTTAAAGAAAAGCTGCTGGCGAAGCAACTCTCTTTGACGGATATGGTTCAGCGCACAGAGGGCTACGGCAGGGAGAAAGATCAGAATATCCAGGACGTAGCCGACATGGCCGTCGAATCCTATACAAAGGAATTCATGTTCGGCAAGAGCTCGGGAGACCGGCAAATCCTGCAGCTTATCCGCGAAGCGCTCGCTCGCATCGAGGATAAGTCCTATGGAAAGTGCGTCCATTGCGGCGAGGAGATTCAGCCCAAAAGGCTGGAGGCCGTGCCTTGGGCTCAGCTTTGCATCCAGTGCAAGGATCTTCAGGAGAAGGGACTCCTGGAACCTTAATGCATCAGGTTTGTTCGGTTCATTGTTTGTGGCGCCCAAACCCTGCTTTCCCACAATTCGTGATGCACCCTACTCACCCGCCCGACCGCTGTTGGACGGTTTTCTGAACCTGGTATATCCCGACGCCTGCTTTGTTTGTGCCGCCCCTTTGGCCCGGCATCAGGATTGCGGGCTCTGCAGCAACTGCTGGAACAAAACGCTTGCACTGAAAATTGCCCCTCCGCAATGTGCCTCCTGCGGATTGCCTCTGCATCATTTCGACGATTCGGAGAATCACGTTTGTGGGAACTGTATTCTCGATATGCCGCCTTATGCCGGGGCGCGATCCTTCGGGTATTACGCCGCGGAACTCGCCAAAATCATTCAGCATTTGAAATTCCACGGAAGAAGAAACCTGGCCGGGCTTCTTGGTCCGCTTTTGGCCGCGGCCATACTTGAATCATGGAGCCGAAAAGAGTTTGATCTGGTTGTTCCGGTTCCGCATCATCCGGGGCGCCGGCGCGAACGCGGCTTCAATCAATCGGAGCTGCTGGCGCAGTTCCTGTCTCATTGCATCGGCGTGGCTCAGAACTCTGCCCTGATCCGCACACGGGCCACGCTTCCGCAGGTCGGATTGACGGACACCGAGCGCAAAGAGAACGTGCGCAATGCATTCCGTTGTTCGCTGCCGGAGGCGGTTTCAGGGAAGCGGGTTCTTTTGGTGGACGATGTCATGACCACGGGCGCTACGGTGGCCAGCGCCGCACAGGCGTTGCTGAATGCGGGGGCGCTAAGAGTTTCTGTCTTGACCGTTGCTCGTGCGGAAAAAGGCTGAATGAGCCGATTGCGTCATTTGCCCGGAGACGCCGGCTTGGCCGCTGCCGGTCTTATATCCTTGATCTTTTCGAGGAATTTCTCGAAGAGCTGTTTCTGATCTTCGCGCAGCAGGGCCCTGATGCGGTCGTCGCTCTCCTTGCGCAGCGCTTCATAGCGGGGACGGAATTCCTGAGACAGCGCTCGATATTGCGCTCGGCCATAAATGATGTTTTCCCTTACCGCGATCTTTTGTTTGGCATCAAGATTCAGTTCCTTTGCCATCCATTCTACGACATCGTCTATCTTGGTTGCGGCGGACGATTTGGCTTTCAAATGCTCCACATAAAGATAATAACTTGCTCCTCCGGCGACCCCTCCCAGAAGAAAGATCAGAATTGCAAGCAATGCGATTCCCAGCTTGGATTTCATTTCAGAAACTTCCTCAATTTCATCAGCCTGCGGCTCTCTATTCCGCGCTGGAGCTCTTATAATCCATCGGGCGCTCCGCTATCGCGGTCAGAACGCTTACGTCCGAGATATCTCCCTGTCCTGCGGAAAAAAGGAGGCGCGGCTGATCTTGAGCGACGAAAATGCTTTCATAGGAGCGGAAGCGCGCTGATTGGGGCGCTTGCCACTGCAGATACGCAAGCACTGAAAGCAGCGCCAGCGTTATTCCCGCCATGGCCGGAATCAGATGGCGCGCCAGCCCCCAAAGCATCTGCCATCCGGCCAGAGTCTGCGCTTCTCGATGGATGCGCAATTGCAGCTTTTGATAAAAATAGGGAGAAGGCGTCGCCTTAGGAAGGCAGGGGGCGATTCGACTTGGGAGTGCCAGCAGCGCATATTCCCTTGAACACCCCTTGCATTTTGACAGATGGGCATCCACCGCTTTATTGTCTAAATCCGACAACTCCCCATCGATTTTTCGGGGCAATCGCTTTTGCACGTCCTCGCATTCCATCCCAAACCCTCGCTTCGTAGCTGTAAATAACTACGCCAATAGATCAGGGTTATTTCGTTCAGGAAAATATTGTCTGGAAACCGTTCACTGTGTAACACAGATGTTCCCGAGAATCAAGAATTTAGCCCTCAGAGTATCAGCATGCAGTCCCCGTAGCTGTAAAAGCGATACCCCTGCGCGATGGCCTCTTGATAGCAGTCCAGCATGAGTTCACGGCCGGCAAATGCGCAGACGAGCATAAACAGAGTGGATCGTGGAAGGTGAAAATTGGTGATCAAACCGTCCAGCAGCCGAAATTCGAATCCCGGATAGATGAACAAGTCACAGAAACCCGACGATGCCTGCGATAGAGGATTTTCTTTCCGTGCGAGAAACTCCAAGCATCGAGTGCTGGTGGTTCCCACCGCGATGAGCTTTCGGCCCTGTGCTTTGAACTCTCGGATCCGTTTTGCGGTGGGGCCGTCGATCCGGAAATATTCAGATTCCATCCGATGCTGCTCGATATTTTCATGCCGAACAGGTTGAAACGTTCCATAACCGACATGCAGCAGCAGCCGGCAGATGTCAACCCCTCGGGCTCTGAGATTTTTAAAAACGTCTTCGGTGAAATGGAGACCGGCTGTCGGTGCGGCGACGGCTCCGCTATGGCGCGCATATGCCGTCTGATAGAGCTGCCTGTCCTCCGAAAGGTCCTCGTTTTTTTGCCGCCGGATATAGGGCGGGATTGGGGGTTCTCCTATTTTTTCGAAAATCCGGTGCAGATTGCCGTCGTATCGGAACCGCAGGACGCGGCTGCCCGATTCCCTCGCTTCCAGAACCTGCGCTTTCAATTCCCCCATCTGAAGTTCCTGGCCGGGGGGGGCTTTTCGCGCCGGCTTGAGAAGCGCAAGCCACTCGGAGGGATTCAGTTCCTTAATGAGAAGCACTTCAATTTCCTCCCGTTTCCCCGGACGCGATGCTCTCAATCGAGCTGGGAACACACGGGTGTTATTGACGACGAGAAAGTGATCGGGTCCCAGAATTTCCGGAAGCTCCCGGAAAGTAC
>CAZLHW010000385.1:0-4067 GCA_964559085.1 uncultured Acidobacteriota bacterium
AGATTCAGGTGATAAAAGAGATCGTTGGTGGTCAGACTGACGGTTGAAACCTGCCGCACGCGCGAGGCTATCTGTTCGGTATAACCCAGCTGGTACCCGAATAGATTCTGCTTGCCGCGCGAGACCGTATCGATCCCGGTGAAGGTGCCGGCCGGATCGGATCCGTAGGGGCCGGGTGCTCCGCTGTGATTCGCATTTCCGAAGAAGCTGAAGCGCAGCTGCCGACCGGACTGACCATAACCGAGGGACAGGAACGCGCTCTGCGTGCGGTAGTTGTCGTTGGCAACCGCTCCGTCGGAATCAAGCCGCGACAGAGTATACGCCCAGCTGAAACCCCGCGACAGGCCGCTGCCTCCGGTCGCAAAGCGCCGGGTGTAGTTGCTGCCCCCCTCGGCCAGAGCGGTGAACTCCGGCGGCCCTTCGCCGCGGCGGCTGATTATATTGATGGCGCCCGTCACCGCATTGGATCCGTAAAGCGCGCTCTGGGGGCCGCGCGTGATTTCGATGCGCTCGATGCCGTCCGCGGGAATCGCGGCCATGTCAAAGGCGCCTCCGAACTCATTCAGCTGTATGCCGTCCACCATTACGGCGTTGTATTTGCTTTCTCCGCCGCGAATGTGAATGCCGGTTACGCCGCCGCGTCGGCCGGTCTGGTTGACTTCAATGCCCGGAATGCCCCGAATGACTTCGAATGCACTCTGTGCGCCGCGTTCTTCAATGTCCTGAAGCGTTGCAAGGCTGACGGAGGAGCCGATCTGGGGCATCAGGGCGCCTCCCAGCGAGGCGGACACCACAACCTGGGATTCCAGGGCGCTGAGGGCCAGGCGCATATCCTGCTTTCTGTTCTCATCCTTACCCAGCACCAGGTCGACCGGAGGAGCAGACAGAGCGCGGGCGTTAGCCGCCAGCTGGTAAGCGCCCGCCTGCAGCCCCTCAAATTTATAAACGCCGTCGGCATTTGTCTGCCGCTGCTCGATGACAACGAGTCCCCGTAGCAGGCTGACGCTCGCTCCCGGAATCGGCCGGCCGTTCGGATCCAGAACCGTTCCTTACATGTTCTCCGCTCATACATCGCATGCTGCGCATAGGCACAAAAGAAGTAACAACGTGCCCGTTTTAAATACTGCAGTGCTTTTCATGAATATTCCTGCCTCTCGATAAGTTTAAGT
This sequence comes from uncultured Acidobacteriota bacterium, assembly GCA_964559085.1. GTDB lineage: Bacteria > Acidobacteriota > UBA6911 > UBA6911 > UBA6911 > UBA6911. The sequence continues at coordinate 1,170 of CAZLHW010000385.1, forward strand.
GCTGTGGGAAAATTCCCGGTTGATAACGGGAAGGACCTCAACGGTTCCTCCGGAGAGGTGCCGTACCGAAAAATCCAGCCCGAAGATCCGTTTCAGATTCTCCTGCGTTAAAACTTCCTGGAGCCCGCCCTGTTTCAAAATGCAGCCTTGCGACATCAGGACAAGGCGATCGCAGAAAGTTCCCAAGAGATTAATTTCATGCGACACAACGAGCGTGGCGAGGTTTTTCTCTCGTGTGATGCGCTGGACCAGCCGCAATAGCTCGACCTGATAGTTGATGTCGAGATTTGCCGTGAATTCATCCAGCAGCAGGATTTCCGTCTGTTGTGCCAGCGCGCGCGCGAGAAGCAGCCGCTGTCTTTCGCCGCCCGAAATCTCGGAGACCCGCGATTTCGCGTAGTGCGTCAGCTGCGTCATCTCCAGCGCTTCCATCGTAATCTGTTCGTCTGCGGGGCTTTCAAACCCCAGCAGCGAGAGATGCGGGGACCGTCCCTGGATTGCGAATTGGAAGACCGTCTGGTAGTGATAATCTCCGCCGCTTTGAGGGACGACGCCGATGTGGCGCGCAATCTCCTTACGCTTCATCCGAGCGAGCGGAAGAGTGCCGCCGAGAAGAACCTCTCCGGAGAGAGGCTGCAGGATGCCGCCAAGCAGGCGCAGGGCCGTGGTCTTGCCCGATCCATTCGGGCCGATGATGCCCGTAATTGTTCCCGGCTCCAGGCGGAGGGAGAGGTCGCGCACAATCGGCTTGTGATAGTTAAAGCACAAGTTGCGGGCTTCCAGCATGACGGCCGGAGTGTTCATGCCTTGCCCCCTTTCCGGTGCAGCAGATAGATGAAAAGGGGGGCGCCGCACAATGCGGTCACAATCCCGACCGGAAGCTCCGCGGGCGAGAGGATGGTTCTGGCCAGAGTATCCGCAAGCAGCGTGAAAATGGCGCCGAAGATAAAAACCGTCGGGAACAGAATGCGGTTGTCGCTGCCGAACAGCATGCGTCCCATGTGCGGACAGATAAGGCCGATGTAGGCGATCGGGCCGCTTACGGAAACCACGGCTCCCGTAATCAGCGAGGCAATCACATACACGCCGGTTTTGACGCGGCTCACTTCGATGCCGAGAATCCTCGCGTCATCTTCCCCCATTCCGATCAAGTTCAGGCTGTGGGATAAGAGATAGAGCATCAAAAATCCCGCAAGGACCAGAAGCGTGACCGGATAGATGGACGCGTCTACGGGGCGGCTGAGATCGCCGATGAGCCAGTAGAAAATGCCCCTCAGATCCGCCTGGCTGGTGCTCGTAAGCAGAAAGACGTTGATGGAGGAGAGAAAGGAGGCCAGCACAATTCCCGCCAGCAGCAGTCGCTGCGAACTCTCGCTGTGGCGCGAGGAGCCTCCTGCGATGACATAGACCGCTCCGACGGTAAGCACGGCGCCAAGAAACGCGGCCAGAGGCCGTCCATAAACAACGCTGCCGTTGAGGGCTGCAAATCCGATCCATCCTGTGAATAGGGAATAGAGGATTGTTCCCATGGAGGCGCCGGTCGACACTCCGAGAACGTAAGGATCCGCCAGAGGATTGCGCAGCAGCGATTGAAACGCCGTTCCGGCAAGCGCCAGCGCCGCCCCCACAAGGGAACCGAGGAGCACGCGCGGCAGACGCACGGAGAATAGGACGGATGTAAGCGGATCATGTTCATATCCGTTGCCCGTTATCCGCGCCGCGAGGAGCCGAACGGCAGTCCGGACAGGTATGGGCACGCTGCCGATGTTCAGGGAGACAAGGGCGACAAGGACCCAGAGGATTAATAATCCGAGGCTCACAGCCAGTATTTTTCTGCCGGAGAGACGGTTCATTGGAAACGCTCCGGATAAAGCAGCCGGGCCAGTTCTTCGACGCCGTCCAGAAACAAGGGGGAGGGATGCTGGATATATTCGGACAGAATGAAGACTTTGCCTTCCCGAACGGCGCGCAGATCGCGCCAGCCGGAAATTTTTCTGAAGTCGGGAATGGGATTCCCCTCCTGTTTGACCGTTATGATGGCGTCCGGATTCTTGACCAGAATCTGCTCGAGGCTGTAGCGGGGATAATACTGGGGGATGTCGGCCGTGATCGACACGACGCCCGCCAGTCGCAGTACATCGTTCTCGAAGGTGTTTTTGCCCGGGGCAAGCAAGGGATCCAGCCAGGTGATGAAAACCGCGCGGACGGGGTTAAGCCCGCGGATGCGGCTGCTGATTTTGTCCAGTCGTTCGCGCATCTGCGCCAAAAGCTTCCGCCCCTGCTCTTCGCAGTCGGTGATGCGCGCGATATCCCAAACCGACTGGAAAATTTTCTCGACATCCCGGGGCGCCGCCACATAAACGGGTGCTCCCAGAGCGGCCAGCTTCAAAACCGCGTTCCGGTCATTCCCGGCCGTGGACGCGATCACCAGGTCGGGCTTTGCGGCCAGAATAACCTCATAGTTCGGGTTCAGCAGTTCGCCGATTTTCGGCTTGTGTTTGGCTTCCTCCGGCCAGGTACATTGAATTGTGTTGCCGATGAGGCGGTCCTGGGCACCCAGCAGATACAGCGTTTCCGTGATGTTCGGCGCCAGGGAAATGATGCGCTGCGGATGCCTGGGGAGCCGGATTTTTTTCCCGATCCCGTCGGTATAGTCCACGTATTCCGTGGATGCCGCCGTCGGTCCCTGCCCTGTCGCCGCCGGCCGGCGGGAACATCCGACGATAGTCAGGAAGAAGAGCGCCGCAAGAACAGGCAGAGCGATGCCGCATACCATTTTCGGATTATGGGCGCGGGGGGGATGCCGAGGGATGCTTGCAGACATTTCAGTTCTCTTTCTCGCGAAGAGCAGGCTGAAACTGGCGACGAGGCAGGTTTCCTGACTAACGGGTCATTGCC
>CAZLHW010000385.1:4077-4302 GCA_964559085.1 uncultured Acidobacteriota bacterium
GGCCGCCACTTGCGGACTGCGTTGCCGGCAGTAGCCTGCTGTCCCTTTACAGTGGCGGGACCGTGTGGGAATCACACCCACTTCCCTTTTACCCCAACTGGGCACCTCTGTTCGCATTTCAGAGATCTAAAAAGAAAGGTACATATACCACCAGTTTTATATCGCTGTCAAACCATCCCGGGGCACGGGGTGCAATCGGGAGTGCGCGTCACTTTTGGGTTGCGG
>CAZLHW010000386.1:0-4280 GCA_964559085.1 uncultured Acidobacteriota bacterium
GCGGGCCGCACCAGTTGTCATCCAGGCCGATATTGGCCACGCCGGCTATCGCCGTAACTTTCTGCGGATAGAGGCTGCCGTCCGTGGCCCGGGCGACTGTGCTCCCGGGGCCCGCCTGAAAGGTATCGCTCTTCAGACATTCTTCCCACATCGGCGCAAGAAACACCAGGTGGATGGAATGGCCGAGGTATTCCTGCGTGATTTGCAGCTCGGGCATAACGGAGGTTTTCTTCATGGCGCCGAAAAGAGGGCTGAACGGCTCGCGCGGTTGAAAATCGATGGGACCGTTCTTCACCTGAATAATGACATTGTCGCGAAACTGGCCGTCCAGCGGCATGAACTCCGTGTAGGCCTGCCTGGCTCGGTCCCTGTCCTCGGGACTGTATACAAAGGCGCGCCACATGCCGATGCCGCCATGGGGCTTGAGATCATCTGCCAGCATGTTTGCACCGTGGGCGTGGGTGCGACCGTAATCCTGGGGGCCGGGCTGCCCTTCGCTGTTGGCCTTAACTAGAAATCCGCCGAACTCGGGGATCAAACTGTAAATTTCACGGGCCTTGCGCTCCCACCATTCTATGACCTGAGGATTGAGCGGATCGGACGTCGCGAGTCCGCCGAGAAGCGAAGGCGAAGAGAATTTAACGGACAGGTAGGTCTTTATGCCATAGGGGCGCAGACTATCGGAAATGGCCTTCACCCGGCCCAGGTATTGGCCCGACAGCATCTGCGGCGATGCATTCACGTTGTTGAGAACGGCACCGTTAATGCCGATGGAGGCATTGGCGCGCGCATAGTCCCTCCATAAAGTTTTGTCTTTTTCGGTCACAGCCAGCGGGTCCGACCCGCTGCGCCAGAAAATGGAATGACCCGCATAACCCCGCTCAATAGAGCCGTCGAGGTTGTCCCAATGATTGAGAATGCGGCGTTGATAGGAAGGATTGGACAATTGCTCCCGGATCGGCTGCGCTGTCTTCTGGCGACGCAGCAGTTCATACACGCCATACAGGATTCCCAGGTCCGTGTTGGCTCGGACGCCGGAGGGACTGAGTTTAAAACCATCGCCTCTGATGGCTTTGTCCGGCTTGATCTCAAGAGCGACCGATGCGCCCGCCGCGCCGCTCCAACCCTGCTTCAGTTCCTGGACGGCAATCCGCAGAGTCGCGGAATCTCCCGAAGCAACAACGTTGACCGGCGCGGCATTCTGCCCGCGGAGCCAGAGCTCGCGCCCGCTTTCGGCCTTGGCCGGAAGCAGGGCCCAAAACAGCAACATTAAACTGATACCTGTTCTCATTTTGCATTCACCCCGTCCCTGCATCCTTTTGCAGACGCTTGCCGCTGAAACCGGCACCCCGGATTTGCGGCTTCCATTTTTCAGGTGTTGCCGAAAGAGGGCATTGGCTGCTTAAAGTTCAGAGCGTTGCCATTGTAACAGCCCCTGTCTTATTTTCCATATTTATGCGGAGAGCGTTTGAGATGGACCCAATCTGTGATTGCGGGAAATCGTCCGAGGTGCTATGAATAGCAACCGTTTACTAATCAAGGCAAGGCTGGCATTCGGGACTCCGGCCCGAAATCTGAAAGGAAGACAGGCACCATGAAATATGATTCCAGAAGATCTTTTCTGAAAAAGGCCGCGCTCGCAGGCGCTGCTCTGGCCGGCGGACGCTGGTCGCACCGCATCGCGGCTGCCGCGCCGGCGTCCGGTGCCGCGCGCATCTATGTAGATCCCGCCCAGACGATCGCCGCGCTGGACCGGAATGTATTCGGCTCTTTCATCGAACATTTGGGGCGTTCCGTTTATGAAGGCATTTTTGAACCCGGATCCAAACTTGCGGATTCCAATGGATTCCGCAAGGATGTTCTGGAAGAAGTCAAGAGAATGGGCGTTCCGATTATTCGCTATCCCGGAGGCAATTTCGTATCGGGCTACAACTGGCTGGACGGCGTAGGCCCCAAGAATAAACGTCCTGTTGTTCTCGACAAGGCATGGAATACGATCGAGCCCAATCAATTCGGCACCGATGAGTTCATGCATTGGTGCCGCCTGGTCGGGGCGGAACCCCTGATGGGACTGAATCTGGGAACGGGCACTCCGGAAATGGCCGCAGCGCTGGTGGAGTACTGCAACCAGGAGAGCGGGACCAGGTGGAGCGAGCTCCGCCGACAAAACGGCATTGAAAAACCACACAATGTTCGATACTGGTGCCTCGGGAACGAAATGGACGGCCCGTGGCAGATCGGCCACATGCCCGCGCGCGAATACGGCCTGAAAGCGCGCGACTGCGGCAACCAGATGCGCATGGTGGATCCTTCCCTGAAGCTGATCGCCTGCGGATCCAGCAGTCCCGGGATGCAGACCTACCTGGAATGGGACCGCCAGGTTCTCGAAGAATGCTACGACATGGTGGACGGGCTTTCTCTGCACTGCTATTACCGAAACGATGCACAGGAAACCGGCGCCGCGGGGGACACCGCCAAATTTCTTTCCTTCAACCTGGAAATGGAAGAGCAGATCTCGGAAGTTGCCGGAGTATGCGATTATGTCCGGGCCCGCAAACGCTCTCCGAAAAGGCTCTGGCTTTCATTTGACGAATGGAACGTCTGGTATCGTCAGCGGGACGGCGACGGCAAACGCACACGGGCGCCGCACCTGCTGGAAGAGGTGTACAATCTTGAGGACGCGCTGCTGGTCGGCGGCTTCTGCAACTCGCTCATGCGCCGCTCGGATCGGGTACGGATCGCGTGTCTCGCACAGCTGGTTAATGTGATTGCGCCGATCCTGACCAACTCCAACGGCTTTATCCGCCAAACGACCTATTATCCGTACGTATGGGCGCTGCAATACGCGCGGGGAACCGTGCTGGATCTTGCGGTGGAATCACCGACCTACGACGTCAAGGGCAAAGGTCCGATCCCGTACCTTGATGTTGCCGCCACAATGGATGGGAAGACCTGTTCCGTGTTCATCCTCAATCGGGACCTGGCTAAAGCGCGCGACGTGGAAATCGTGTGGCGCGAAACGCCGCCGGAGCGCGTCCTGTTTTCACAGGTGCTGACCGGCAATGATCTGAAAGCCTTCAACAGCTTTGACAATCCAACCAAGGTGGCGCCGCAGCCGTTCGAGCCGCCAAAACTCGGAACGAAGACGGCCGTCCAGGTTCCCGCGCGCTCCTATACGGTTATTCAGTTTCAATAGCCTGCGGCGCCTCCAGGAAGGAGTGCATCAGCAGCCTGGCCGCCTTCGACAGATACCGATCCTTGCTCCAGGCCAACCCTGCTTCGAGCAGCAGCGGCTTGGACAAGGGTCGCCCGACCACCTCGGGATATTTTGTTACGATCGTATCCAGAAGAAATGAAATTCCGATCCCATGGCCGACCATTCCCATAACGGTTTCGATCTGGCTCGATGAGAATACTATTCGGGGGGTAAATTTATTCCGGGCGCATTCATCCAGTATCATTTTCCGGCTATACGTGTCTTCGCGAAACATGATGAACGGTTGATCCCGGAGTTTGGCGAAAGGAATGGTTTCGAGCTTGCCCAAAGGGTTGTTGCGGGAAAGGCAGGCGAAGAGCTGCCCTTTTGCCACAGGCGCGGTTTCAAGATGCGGCGAAGCCTTGGAAATAATCATCATGGCAAGATCCAGTTCCCCTCGGACAAGCCTTTTCCGAAGCGAAAGCGATCCCTCCTCAATAACGGCAACCTGGACGTGCGGGTGGCTCTTATTGAACCTGGCAAGGGCGGCAGGAAAGAAATACGCTCCGATGACGGGCGTGATGCCGATTTTGATGATTCCCTTTTGAGCAGACCGGTAATCATTCATCTCGGAAATAAGATCCCGTACGCGCGCAAGTATATCGTCGGTACGCTTCAGGCATACGCGTCCTTCAGGAGTAAGCGCAATCTGTTTCTGGCTGCGATCCAGCAGGGGGACGCCGAGCTCTTCTTCCAGCTTTTTAATGGCCACCGTGACCGAAGGCTGGGAAATATGCAGTTCAGAAGCGGCTTTGGTTATGCTCCGCATCCGACCCGCTCTTTGAAAATACTCCATTTGACGCAGCTCCAAGGTCCATCCCTCCATCATTAAGAAAAGCTATGATGATATAGCTAAGTAATATTTTACATCAATAGGAAAGCGGCTTATCCTCTCTGGCGGAGAGGCTATCTCCGGCGCGAAACGGATGCGGCCGTATCCGGAAAGGCAAGCGTCGCCCCGCTATCGGCAGGATTGGAGAGAAGGAAGGGCGGGCTTCCGTCCAGGGAATGGAGACCGGGGCGC
>CAZLHW010000387.1:0-4273 GCA_964559085.1 uncultured Acidobacteriota bacterium
CGCTCACTCCAGCTGAAAAATCCAGTACCTGGGTGTAGTTGCGGGTTGTAAGCGGCAGCGTAACAACCGTTTCTGCGCCGATTAAGGTTCCCAAAGTTGAGGTCGTAGTCTGAAGAAGTTCGGCATCGGCGGCAACAGTCACGGTTTCCGTGGGCATGCCAATCTTTAGCGTGGGATTCAAGGCGGCGGTTTCCGTAACCTTTATGGTCACCGACGGGAATTCGGCGGTCTGAAATCCAGCCATGCTGACAGTAACTTTGTATTTGCCCGGCGGCAGCAGCGCAATTCTGAAGAAGCCGTCATTGCCTGAAACGGTCTCGCGGGTTTGTGAGTTCGCGAGATTCGTTACCGTTACTTTTGCGCCTGCAACCACGGATCCCGAGGGATCCTTGATAACGCCGGTCAATGCCCCTGTATCTGCGGACTGCGCCATGGCGGGCGAAGTCCATAGCGCCGTCATTGCCGCAACGGCAATCAGAGAAAACACAACTACCCAATCATGCGCCTTTTTGCTTTTCATATTCCTCCCCTCTTCTTTGTTGCGAAGAAGAATGAGTTTGTGGTGATTCCGGATAGAAGATAAAGCTCTACAGTTCAAACCACCGCAAGCAGGCAAGAGAAACCTCCCTTGGGTCTGCAAACTGCAGAAAACGTTTTGCAGATCGAAGCTGCCGCTGTCGATTTATTCCGGCCTGAGTCAGCCTGTTTTCCGGGCTGCAGGTAAAGTGATAACTCCCCTGCATTGATGAGGACATCATAGTTTGGAAGGCATTTTTGTCAAGCACATTATCGGGATCGACAGACAGGTTTTGCCGTTTCCCTAATGAAGGAACACTGCCGGTTTGCACGCCGACCTTTTTTATCCGTGCGGTTTCCAGTGCATCCGCGTGCGGATTCTTTTAGAATAGGCAAATCTTTTTTGTTCTTTTTATCGAAACATTGAAAGGCTGTTCCCAGTAATAGATTCAATGATGATAAGTATAACAGCGAATTCGACGTCCTCGTTTTTACGCGCCCAAATGCCGGTGTTTGTGCAGGCATGCGGGCGGATTTTCCTGAAAACTTGACCTGAATCAAGAAATGCCGGCCTGGACGACGATAAGCTGCTGTCAATCGTTTGTGCAATCAAAGGAGGGTCTATGGGGGGTAAGGAACCCAATATGGAGGAAGGCGCCGGTATCAACCGCAGAAACTTTCTTAAAAATGCGGGATTGGTGGTGACCGGAAGCACCCTTGGCGCAGGCATCACTTTGACGAACGGAGCGGTTCCGGCTGCAGAGGCGGGTCCGACCGCGCTGACGCAATTCCGGTGTCCGGTCTGCAGCAAAGATTTCGCTGGTTTTGCCGAACTGAGGAACCACTTTGCTTCGGCGCATCCCGGCCAGGTGATCCCGGTTCCGACGAAGCTCAACGTAAACGGCAAGGATTACGAAGTGCTGATTGAGCCGCACTGGACTTTGCAGCGCACGCTCCAATTCAAGCTCGGGCTGACCGGCGCCAAGCAGATGTGCGACCGCGGAGTCTGCGGATCCTGCACCGTCATCATCGACGGGAGGGCGGTCCTTTCCTGCACCACGCTTGCGGTGGAATGCGAAGGCAAAGCGATCCAGACCGTGGAAGGGATAGCGGCCGATGCTAAATGGAAGCCTTTGATTGACTCCTACTGCAAGTGGGATGCAATGCAGTGCGGTTACTGCACTCCCGGATTCGTAGTCTCGGCCAAATCGTTGTTGGAAAAGAATCCGAACCCTACAGTGGAAGACTGTAAACAGGCGCTGGCGGGGAATATTTGCTGCTGCGGAACGTATCCCCGGCATCCGACCGCCATAATGGAGGCGGCGCCGAAAATTGCGGCGGCGGGAAAGATGAAAGGAGGTGCCTAGTATGGCAGATCTTGCAGGCGTAAATGGAGAGAGGAAAGATTTCAGGGTTGTCGGGAAGCCGAACCTGCCGGGAGTCTTATCCTGGGCGCAGGCAACAGGAGTCGCCAAGTTCGGCATTGACTATGTAGTTCCCAACATGCTCGAGGCAAGGTTTCTCCGAAGCCCGTATCCGAACGCGCGCGTTAAATCGGTCGACGCCACGAAGGCCCGGGCAATCCCCGGCGTTGTCGACGTCGTCACCTGGGAAGACCCGGACATGAAGAGCCCGGGCGGCGGCGGATTCATGGGAGGGCCTGCCCAGGGTCTTTTAAGCAATTACGCCTACTATGAAGGCATGGAAGTCGGCGTCATCGTCATCGCGGAAAATGCGGACATCTGTGAAGAGGGGTTGCGCGCACTTGAAGTGGAGTGGGAAGTCCTGCCTTTTGTAGTGGATCTTCTTGAAGGACGCAAACCGGATGCGCCGGTGGTTCGCCCCGAAGCCCCGGCAAAAAAAGCGGGCGCAGGGGGTATGGGTCCTGCAATGGGCGGCGGCGCCAACCCTCCCAAAAAAGGGAATGTATCCTACTCCAACACCAATGACGGTGATGTCGAAAAGGGCTTCAAGGAAGCCGATCATATCATTGAATATGATATGAAAACTGCGGCTTTTGCCGGCCATATCCCCAATCCTTTGGGCACCGTAGCCTGGTGGTTTGATGATCCGCTGCACGGGGAAGGAAAGAGCCTGCGCATCGAAGGCGTTCCATGGGGACACGATCAAATTTCCCGCTCGAACGGCGTGGCGCCGGAAAAGGTTTTCCAGGAATGCATGTTTGTCGGCGGCAGATACTGCGACTGGGGCATCCGCAAAACCCAGACGATCACGCCGGTACTTGCTAAAAGGACCGGGCGCCCGGTCCGTTGCATGAGCACCCGCTACGATATGTACGATTTCAACCTTTGCGATCGTTATATCCACATGAAGATCGGCTTTAAAAGCAACGGACTGATTACGGCCATTCATGACTTTTCAATCGCGGAAGGCGGAGAGGGAATTTCCAATTTCGGCAATACCATGGATCAGACCTACGGGCCCTACTTCACCACAAGATGCCAAAACGTCAAGCAGAACATGGAGGTTGTAGATGCCAACCGCGGAAGGATGTATGTCAGCGGCCAGCATAATCCCATGGGCTGGGATACATTGATGGTGGGGATTTATTTAATTGCGGAAAAGCTGGGGAAAGACCCGATTGAGATTGCCACGCTGAATCTTCACGGGCCGAAATCTCAGGAGGACCCCAATCCGGTGCCGAGCTATGAAGCCTGCGTCGCGTCGCTCAAAAAGATGATGAACTGGACCTGGCATCCGGCCGGCGCTAAAAAATTGCCCGACGGCAGGATGCACGGAGCGAGCTTCCGCTACAACCAGTGCCCGCGTCATTCCGTTTCCGGATACAATCCCAAGCTTGAGCTTCGAAACGGCGTCGTGCATCTGGCTTCCAAGGGGCCCATCATCGGCCATTATGGCTTGGAATGCAATGCGATGGTGGTGGCCGAGGAACTGGGGCTCGAATTCAAGGACATCCGGATTGATCTGGATCATCATGAGATTTACAGGCCGTTCGGAGGCGGCAGCGACGGGTCAACAGCCTCTTCCTGGGCTATGAAAGAATGCGCCAATATCCTAAAGAAGCGCATCCTTGAAGCGGCGATTGAGGAAGCCAATAATCCTCCCGCGGCCGGCGGCTTCGGCATGATGGGCGGCTTCGGTGCCAAACAGGCGCCTAATCCATTCAAAGGCCTGAAGCCCGAGGATCTGGATATGCAGGGAGGGAAAGTGGTAGTTAAAGCGGATCCCAGCAAAGGTTTGCCCCTTGCACAGGCTGTCCGGGCTAATCTGTTTGCCACCTACTCCGGCAGGCCTCCGGCTGCAGTTTGGACGCAACGCGGCAAGGTGTTGGATACCATGAACGTGGCTGCGTGTGAGGTTGCCGTGGACACGGAAACCGGAGAGGTGGAAATCCTGCGGTTCGGCGTTGTGGCCGATACCGGCAAAATTTTGCGCCGCACGTCGCTTGAAAGCCAGATCGATCAGGTTATGGATTTCAGCACGGGATGCCAGCGCCAGGAGGAATTCATTTTCGACAAAAAAACCGGAGTGAGACTCAGTACGAATATGTTTGAGTACAAGAAAGTCAGCATGCTCGACATGCCCCGCGTGGATCTGGAGCTCCTGGAGACGCGCGAGGGGAATGCGTGCTACGGCTCAAACGGGATCAGTCACTCCCTTGCAAATACTCACCTGGTTATAATGGCCATTCACAACGCAATCGGCAAGTGGGTCGAGTCGCCGGCCACGCCGGATAAGGTTCTCAAAGCCCTCGGAAAGGCATAAAGAAGTTCCC
>CAZLHW010000388.1:0-4255 GCA_964559085.1 uncultured Acidobacteriota bacterium
TCTTTTATGCTATTTTGTCGCAGTGCATAAATCAGTTTCCACTGTGGGAACAACTGCGGAGAAGGATGGAATGGCTAGACAAGCGAGTCTTATTGTTCAAACGACAAGCGGGGAATTGGAAGGCGTATTCGAAAGAGGTCTTTATACATTCAAAGGAGTTCCCTATGCGGCGCCCCCTGTCGGAGAATTGCGCTGGCTTCCTCCGCAGCCCTTAAAATCCTGGGAGGGTGGTCGAAGCGCGAACGCTTTCGGGCCGATTGCGCCTCAGAATGTGCTGCCGTTTCCGGGATTGAAGGACCCTCCGGAGCCGCAGAGCGAGGATTGTCTTTTCCTGAATATCTTTTCTCCGGGGCTGGACGACGCGCGCAGACCCGTGATGGTTTGGATCCATGGAGGAGCTTTCTGCATGGGATCGGGTTCCGCGGCGACTTACAGCACCGGCACTTTGGCGTCCAATGGAAATATCGTTCTTGTAACAATCAACTACCGGCTTGGCGCGCTGGGCTTTCTGAATTTGAACGAACTTACCTCCGGGAAAATACCCTCCACAGGAAACGAAGGCCTCCTGGATCAGATTGCGGCGCTGCGATGGGTGAAGGAAAATATTGCGTCTTTTGGCGGCGATCCGGATAACGTCACTGTTTTCGGGGAATCGGCCGGAGGCATGAGCGTGGGTTGTTTGCTCACACTGCCCGAGGCGCGCGGCTTGTTCCACAAGGCGATAATCCAAAGCGCCGTGGGAGAAATGGCGCGGCCTCTGGACATGTCCGTGGAGATCGCCCGTGAATTCTTGCGGACGGTGGATTTGCGCCCCAATGATATTGCCGCGCTGCGATCTCTGTCGCCGGAGACCATGATTCGCGCACAACAAAAAGTTGCCGCCAAAATGGGACAGGGCGGCGCGCCGGTCATTCCGGTGGCCGACGGCATTGTAATGCCGCGAATGCCGCTGGCGTCCCTTGATGCGGGCTTGGGGGCGCCGGTTCCGACGCTTGTCGGATCCAACCTGGAAGAAGACAAGCTTTTCGCAATGATGACGCCGAAGGTTTACAGGATGGATGAATCCGGGCTGCGGGCCGCCGCCGCTAAGTTCGTTGCTGAAAAAGATGTGCCGCGGCTGATTGAGACCTACCGCAGGGCGCGAGCTGCCCGGGGTGAATCCATTACGCCGTTCGAAATTTATTCGGCGCTGAGCACGCACGTCATGTTCCGGAAAACGGCGATCCGAATTGCCGAAGCGCAGTGCCGGCATGCGTCCGGCGGCTACAATTATCTTTTCTGCTGGAAATCGCCGGCGGCGGGAGGACGGCTGGGCGCCTGCCACGCCCTCGAACTGGGCTTTGTCTTCGGGACTTACGATGCGGCATTTTGCGGCAGCGGCCCGGAAGCGGATCATGTTTCCAAAGTGATGCAGGAGGCGTGGACGCGGTTTGCTTATACAGGGAATCCGAGCTGTAAAAGCCTGGGCGAGTGGCCTCCCTACTGCGAGGGGAGAGCCTCCATGATCTTTGACCGGACGAGCCGCCTGGAAAAAGCCGCCTACGAAGAGGAGCGCCGGGTTTGGGAGACGCTCGAGGAGCTGGAATATTCGAATATGCCATAGCCGAGTTCGCAATTATTTTGTATCCCGATAGCGAAATAGCGGGGCCAAAGCAATGGTGTAACATTGGAAAATCTATGACGACGCTTCCGCCTCCGACTGTTCGCGATCTCCCGGATCCTCCGCCCGGCTTGTGGCGCCTTATCGGGCCGGGCATCGTTGCGGCCGGCGTAGGCCTTTCATCGGGCGAGTTCATCCTCTGGCCCTTTATTGCCTCTCAGGTCGGCCTTGTTTTCCTGTGGGGCGCTGTTGTGGGAGTCGGTACGCAGTTTTTCCTGAACATGGAAATCGAGCGCTATACACTGGCTACCTATGAAACAGCGCTGACGGGCTTCAACCGCGTGTGGAAGCATTGGGGCCTCATTCTGGCCGTTATGGTTTATTTTGCAAATCTTTGGCCGGGATGGGCTCTCAGCTCCGCGACCATGGTCACTTACCTGATCGGCGGAGGAAATGCACCCGTCATTGCCGTGGCCGGCCTGCTGATAATCGGCGGCGCACTCACATTCGCGCCCGTCATCTATACGGTGCTGGAGCGGATGATTTTTTTGAAAGTTGCCGCAGTGGGCCTCCTCGCGCTTCTGGCGATTCTGTTCGCCATTTCCAGAGAAAGCTGGGCCGCGCTGCCGGCAAGCGCGGCACGCTTCGGCCATTTCCCGACGGAGCTCGGATTCGCTCTTTTGTTCGGCGCCATCGCCTTTGCAGGGGCCGGCGGCGGCCAGAATCTTTGCCAGAGCAACTGGATTCGCGACAAAGGATTCGGCATGGGGCGCTATATTCCGCGACTGGTGAGCCCTGTCACCGGGGTTGAAAACTCCGCCGCTTCCGGGACCGGCTACATCTTCGAGCCGACTGATTTGAATATGGATCGCTGGCGGCGCTGGTGGCGTTTTGCAAATGTCGAGCAGGCGCTGACCTTCTTTCTGGTTACGGTCGTGACCATTATTCTCACTTCGATGCTGGCGCATTCTGTTCTTTTTGGAATTGAGGGATTGCCGAACAATGTGGCGTTCCTCCGGATAGAAGGAGAACGCCTGAAAAACCTGGTTGCGCCCTGGTTCGGAACGCTCTTCTGGGGTGTCGGCGCTTTTTCGCTCTTCGGCGCTTCCATGGGCATTATCGACTATACAAGCCGGCTGGCGGCGGATGTGCTTAAATCGACCTACCTGCCGGAATCCCGAATTACCGAGAGCCGCCTTTATTTCGGGTTGGTTTGGGGTCTTGTCGCCGTCGGCTGCCTGGTGTTACTCTCCGGATTTGCACAGCCGCTGGCGCTGCTCGTCATTTCCGCATCCGTGGGCGGTGCGATGATGTGTCTGTATTCGGTGCTGCTCCTTGTGCTCAACCGAAAACACCTGCCGAAACACATTCGCGTCCGGTCGTTCCGGCTGGGAGCCCTGATCTGGGCAGCGGCGGTGTTCGGCATTCTCGCCGTGCTGACCCTGCAGCAGCAGATGATACTGCTGTTCCGCGGCGCATGATGGTTGAGGAGAGCAAATATTCGCCGCGGATCTTCACGGATTTTCACGGAAAAACAGATTTGAATCCGCGAAGATCCGCGATTCAATGCCTTTTAGGAAAGGAAACCAGGCATGAAATTGCTATACGTGATCCCGGAAACGGATCGAAACCCTGCGGGCCTCCGCAAGTGTCTGGGCTCTCATCCCGAGATCCGGTTCGCCTCGCTGACGGCGGTGGATCTGGGCGGAAATGACACGGACGAGAAGATTCCGATCGCCCATTTTATCGAGCATATCGATGAATATCTTTCCGGCGGCGTGCAGACGGACGGCTCCAGCGTAGTGCTTCCGGGCATTGCAACGCTCAATGACGGCAAAGTGGATCTTGTCGCGGATCCTGATGTTCGCTGGTATGTCGATTACAACTATGAGCATTCGGATCCGGACCGGGGTTTCCCGATCGGCACCTTGCGCATTCCATCTTTCCTGAAGCACCGGGATCGCTTCATCGATTCGCGCGCCATTCTGAAACACGCGATGGAATCGATCAGCGCCCGGCTGTCGGCGCTCCTCAAAGAGTGTCCGGAGGCCGCGATCCAGGCGGGGATCGATCCGTCGTCCATAAGCCGATTTGACCTGGTGGCCGCCACGGAACTGGAGTTCTGGGTGCGTACGCCGGGCGCCACCATCACGACCGAGAGGCTGGCTGTTTCCCAGATTTTGCAGGAATCCTATTGGAAGCGGACAAAGGGCGGCGTCCGCACGGCGCTCGAGAGCGCTCTGTTTCAGCTGGAGCGTTATGGACTGAGACCCGAAATGGGGCATAAGGAAGTCGGCGGCGTGAAGGCTACCCTGCGGGGCGGCGGTGAATTCGACGGTATTATGGAACAACTGGAGGTGGATTGGAAATATGACGGCGCGCTGCAGGCCGCGGACAATGAGTTGCTCGCTCGTATCACAATTAAGGAGACCTTCCGGCGCCACGGCCTGGAGGTTACCTTTATGGCAAAGCCGATGGAAGGGGTGGCCGGAAGCGGCGAACACACGCACGTAAGCATTATGACGGTTCTGAAGGACGGGACGCGGCGAAACCTGTTTACACCCGCAGACATGCGGCGGGATTTTCTGAGCCCGTTGGGATGGGGCGCGCTGATGGGGCTCTTGAGAAATTATGAAGCCGTGGGTCGGTTCGTGA
>CAZLHW010000389.1:0-3187 GCA_964559085.1 uncultured Acidobacteriota bacterium
GATGGATGCGGAATCCGCGCGGCGGCGATTGCGCGCCCCTCCGCTGGGCGCCGCGGCCTGCATCATAGGACCGGTGTTGGAGGGGACCCCGGGGCGCGTAACTATGAAGAGCCGCATAGGGGCCAAGCGCGTCGTCGATATGCTCAGCGGCGAACAGCTCCCGCGCATCTGCTGAAAACCAGCCGCAAATAAACTGAATTTATTTATATATTTTGTTCCATTCGTGTAATTGGTGTAATTTGTGGCTGCTTTTTCACCCGCCCCAAAAGGAGAAGACAGTGGCGTTTTCCCGGCGATTGCAGGAAATTCGAGAAGGATTCCAGCCCGCATTCTGGGTAGCCAATATTACGGAACTGTTCGAACGCCTCTCCTACTACGGCGTGAACGCCGTCCTGGCTATCTACCTGCATGAAACACTCTAATTCTCACAGCAGCAGACGGGAGAGCTTATCGGCTTTTTCGGCGGCGTCGTATGGTTCCTTCCGGTCATCGGCGGGACGCTGGCGGATCGATTCGGCTTCCGCCGATCCTTGGCGGGAGCCTATCTGGTTTTATCGCTCGGTTATTTCCTGCTCGGCTCCCTTTCGGCCGCCTGGATGGAACCCCTGAAAAGCGCGCTGCCGCTCGCCGTAGTCGTGCAGCTGATTTTGTGCGTGCCGGCTCTCGGCCCTGCCGTTGTGAAACCGTGTGTGGTTGGAACTACGGCGCGCGCCTCTTCGGAAAATGTCCGTTCTCTGGGGTATTCCATCTATTACACGCTGGTGAATATCGGCGGCACTCTGGGACCGATCATGGCTTTTGCCGTGCGCCGTACCATCGGTATTGAAAACGTTTTTCGGGTATCCGCACTCAGCGTGCTTCTGATGTTTCTGGCAACGGTGTTCTTCTTTAAGGAGCCGAACCGTCTGATTGAAAAGCAGGTGGCCAGCTTTGCCCAAGCATTTAAAAATATGTTTGTTGTGTTGGGGAATCTGCGATTCATGACCTTCCTCCTGATCTTTTCCGGATTCTGGATCATGTTCTGGCAGGAGTGTATCGCCCTTCCCCTGTTCATCCGGGGCTATATCAATCCGAACGCCGATGTCGACCTCCTTACAACGGTCGATCCCCTGGCCGTTATTCTCTTTCAGATTCTGATCAGCTATCTTACGCGCAAAATCCGTCCTTTCGGCGCGATGACGGCCGGAATTCTTATTACCAGCCTCTCCTGGCTTATTCTTGCAGTGTGCGATCTCAGCATTCAGATCCAGACAACGGTCCGCCTCGGCTCCTGGAATCTGCCGATCCAGGGTCTGCCCGTCTATGCGCTGCTTGCGCTTGTGATACTGGCCGTCGGCGAAATGATGCAATCGCCGCGCTACTATGAATATGTTTCGCGGCTCGCGCCCGCGGGACAGCAGGGCACATATATGGGGTTTTCGTTTCTGCCGATTGCGATCGGCTTTGTTGTCGCAGGCCAGATCGGCGGCAGACTGGTGCATTATTTCGGGGAAACGCTTCGTCGCCCGAACCGGCTCTGGTACGTGATTGCGGGCATTGGAGTGCTGACCACCCTGTTGATGTGGATATACGATAAGATTGTGAAACCGACTCAAACACCAGGCAAATAATCAAGTATTGGGATACAGAGGTCGATCTATGCAATTTCGTGTTGATGAGGAAATCTTCCGCATGTTCCCGAATTTTTGCAGAGCTGTTGTGGTTGCCGCTGGCCTCAATAACGGGGGACGATATCCGGAATTGGAAGAGCGTTTAAAAGAGCAGCAAGCGCGGGCGCAACAGGATACCGCGATCAATCCCGCAACCCATCCCCGGCTTCTGGCGTGGAAAGAAGCCTATCGTCAGTTCGGGTGTAATCCGAATAAATTCACACCATCCATCGTATTTCTTGCAAAGCAGGCCAAAGCCGGAAAGCCGATGCGGTCTATCTCACCCGCTGTTGACGCCTTTAACCTGATCAGCCTGAAATATCTAGTCCCCTGCGGCGGAGATGACATGGACAGCGTTCAGGATGATGTGACGCTCGGACGTGCGACCGGGGAGGAAACCTTCGCTCCGATCTTCAGCCCGGAGTCTATCGAGCATCCGGATGCGGGCGAAGTGATTTATGTGAACCGCCGTACCGGAAGAGTTCTCTGTCGGCGCTGGAACTGGAGGAATGGGGATTTCTCGAAGGTGACGCCGGAAACAAGAAACCTCGCCATCAACGTGGACGGGATGTTGCCTGCCATCACCCGATCCGAGATCGAAGAAGCCGCGGAGGAGTTAAAGCAGCTTCTGCTTCAGTTCTGCGGCGGCGCCGTGTCCATTCTTTATCTGGACAGCAGCAAGCGGGAAGCGGAAGTAACCTTCTAAAAATCAAGCAGCGCTGCAAAAAAACGCCGGCGGTGCAGGCATCGGGGTCGCAATCGAGATCAAGTTTCGGGCGTCCATTGTGCAAATCGAGAAGCAAGGGCCGACGGCGATTGCGATAGCGATACCGACAAAGCTCTGTGCGAGCCTGCTGCAACGCCAGAATCCGTAGGGATGAGATTTAATGCCGTCCCTCGAAGAGGTGCACCATCTCGCGGATCCCTATCAATATATCGGCTATGCCCAATCCGAATACGGCGCCTTTGAAATAGGGATTGGATATCAGGGGACGCAGCTCGGGGAGATAATACAAAACGTAATTATTCTCCCAGAAGCTGAACCAGGGAAGGCTAAGGAGAGCCACCCCAAGTCCTACGTAGAGCAACGCATAAAGTATTTTCCCGATCCAGATTTGCACCCGTGAATCGGATTCACCCTTATCCTGCAAACTCGGATTGGTGAGATGGAGAGAAATTCTAAGGGGCATGCCGATTGAGACCGCTCTTTAGTTCATCAATTTTCTGCGCCACATCTCGGTAGCTCGGATCCATATTGAAAATGCGCTCAAAGCATTCCAGCGCGCGCTCCTTGCTTCCGGACATCGAATGAGCTGTTCCCATATCATAGCGAAGAGCCATAGCTTCGTGTGAAGAAATATCGGGAATGTTTAATCCCGTCTGGCACCATCGCAGGGCGGAACTGGGCATATGCTTCTTAAGAAAACAGGTGCTCAGCATACCGCAGCATTGAATGATCTTTTGAGAATTTTTTTGCGCACCGGCGGCTTTCAGGGCACTCTGAAATTCCCCAATGGCCTCGTCCAGCAATTCCATTT
>CAZLHW010000389.1:3197-4254 GCA_964559085.1 uncultured Acidobacteriota bacterium
CTGAAATGGTCTTCAAAGGAATCCGCAGTTATGTTCGGGTCCAGGGGGGCGCCCATCTCCTCCATCAGGTCCGCGAACATTTCATTAGCTTGAAAATCGGGTCTATCGGCCTCAAGCGGGATGGCAGCCTCCACTCGCGCTTCTTCGGATTCACTGCCCGGTTCGGACTCGACGGGCGGGATTTCGAAAGACTCCGAGGGTTCGGGAACCAGCTCGATCGGCTCCGGCTCAACTATGGCGAAACCTCCGGAAGCATCTCCTGCATCCAAATGCGCAAAGGCCTCCGCCGCGCGGGACGGATCGGGCTCTGTCGGAGACGGGAGCTTTTCCATCTCGGCCGAATCCGCGGACTCGGCGGCGCTGGATTGGGCCGGTTCGGCACCGCCGAGTTTTTTATAGCGTTCCGCCAATTCGGGGTTGCCGGGGTTGATTTTTGCAAGCTCCTCAAGCTTGGCCAGCGCTTCCTCGCGAAAACCGAGCCTTATATAAAAATCCACTTCCTGCAGTTGTTCCTCAACGGATTTTTCCGGAGTCTGGGGCAGATCGGGAGGAAATTCCTCCGCGACGGTTTCCGGAACCAGGTCCGCCAACGGCTGCGATTCCGCATCCTCACCAGCGCCCGGCTCCTGCTCGCCGGCAAAAAAGATATCCATCAGATCGGCAGACAGATCGACTTCCCCATCCGGCTGAATCAAGCCCGTATCCGCCGAGGTTTCGGCCGGCGTCTCCGCAGTGATGCCGTGCAGGCGGGCGAATTCCTCCAGATCTTCCTGCTCCGCCAAATCCGGCGCCAATTCTCTGGCTTGTTTAAGGTATTCCTGAGCCGCATTTTCGTCGTTGGATCGGCGGCAGAGCACGGCAAGCAGGAGACATTGCTCGGCGGCTTCCGCGATTTTATCGTCGGCTTTAAACAGGCTCAGCAAACGGATCCGGACCTCTTTATCCTTGGGATCGCGCGTTTCCAAATTCCGGAGAATGCCCAGCCCCTTTTCTTTCAGCCAGTAATTCAACAGCAGGACCACTTCCACTAATAAGGAAGAAGTAGGGCCGTCAGGCT
>CAZLHW010000390.1:0-4243 GCA_964559085.1 uncultured Acidobacteriota bacterium
TGTTTTTTGAAATGTTTGAACCCTTTGCGGAGTATAAATATCTACTGTTAAACAAAGTTTTATATCAATTACTCAGGGTGTGCGGCGATCAGGCTCGGATCTGAGGGCAAAGACATAGAATTGATACCGGTCAATATGCCGTTAGTCATTTTTTGCCTTGGATTTGTGATCCAGGAGGAATGCTCCGTGCTTTTCGCAAACCTTAAAATTGCAATCTCGCAAGGGGGAGGGAGTCGTGAATAAGAGAAATTCCATACTTTGGTTTTCAGCCATTTTTTGCTTTGCCGTTTGCTGCGTGCAAATGTCTCCGCTTATTGGCCAGGAAAAAGAACTTACCGCCGCGGAATTAATCGCCGCGCACGTGCGGTCGCTCGGCAAACCGGCGGAAGTGGCGCAAATAAAATCGCGCGGCATCAGCGGCAAGGCGGCTGTTCAATTTATCCAGGGCGCCAAGGGGCAGGTAAATGACGGACAGTTTATTTGCGTGTCTGAGGGAAACAAGCTTGGATTGAGAATGACGGTCCCCGATACAAATTCTCCTCAAGAGTACTTCGCCTATAACGGTTCGGAAGTCAGTGTCGGCTATATAAGCCCCGGACAGCGATCTCCTCTGGCAGACTTCATCTTTCGATACAACGGACTGATGAAAGAAGGATTTTTAGGCGGCACGCTGTCGACAACATGGCCCTTGCTGAGAGCAAAGGGCCGGGAGGACAGCTATGTCTATTCCAAGGAAAAACTCGAAAATGTGGACTATCACGTTCTCGAATATACGTCCAAAAATACTCAGGGGAATGTAAAGATAAAGCTCTATTTTGAGCCGAAGACCTTCCGTCATGTCCGAACGGAATATCGGGTTCGATTATCGAATGACTTATCCGTGATGGGAAGCGTCAATAGCGGCGGCAATCCGGACCCGATAAACCGCGATGCCATCCTGTCTTCAGGGCGGCCCGGTTCCACGCGTCCCAAGGCAACCATTCAGGAAAATCAGGCGGATTCTATTTATATCCTGTCCGAAAAATTCGGCAATTTTGCCAATATCGGCGGCTTAGTGCTTCCGCAGGATTATTCCATCGACTATTCGATTGAAGGAACCGGCGCCAGTTTTCTTGCAAAATGGGTGTTGCTGGCGGAGCACTGGATGCCGAACAGAGAAAACATCGACCAGAGTTTCTTCGTCGCACAAAAATAACCTTAGGATCGGGGGACAGCAGCCGCTGTCCCCCGGCCGGCATCGAGCCCCTTTGCGGTGCTCCCAATAGGAAGGTATTCCCGGGAGCGTCGCCGTTTCGGCCGCAAATGGCCGGCGCGATCCCCACGCTCCCATCATCGGGTTCCTCAAGAGAGTCCGTATTTCTGAATTTTTTCCCGCAGAGTTTTGCGATTGATGCCGAGATATTCCGCTGCTTTGGTCTTGTTGCCGCGGAATTGGGAAAGGGCATTGAGAATTTCATTCTGCTCTAAGCGGGCAAGGCTGCCGCAATTTACGGCTTTGCCCTCCATGGCGCTCCCCATTCCGTGAGGAAGGTCCTTCAGTTCGACCTTGTCCCCTTCGCAGGTAACGACCGCATATTCCAGCGCATTAATTAACTCGCGAACATTTCCCGGCCACTCGGACCGCTTCAGGAAACGCATGGCGTCATCGGATATGGAAACCGGGCGGCGTCCCTTTTCCGAAGTCAGTTTTTTAAGATAGTACTCTACAAGGGCGGGGATGTCTTCCAGCCGTTCGCGCAGGGGAGGAACGGAAATATGGATCACGTTCAACCGGTAAAAGAGATCTTCGCGAAATTTCCCCTCTTGCACCGCCTGCTGCAGATCGCGGTTGGTTGCGGAGAGGATGCGCACATCGATCTTTTTTCGTATGGTGCTTCCGACGCGGGAAATTTCCCGTTCCTGGACGGCCCGAAGCAAGCGGGCCTGCATGGTAATGCTGACATTGGCGATTTCATCGAGGAAAAGAGTGCCGCCGTCGGCCTGTTCAATCTTTCCGATGGTGTTTTCCACCGCTCCGGAAAAGGAGCCTTTGACATGTCCGAAAAGTTCGCTTTCAAAAAGTGTTTCAACGAGTGAGCCGCAATCGACAGTTACAAATGGTTTGTTGGAACGATGGCTCAACCGATGAATGGCTCTTGCAACAACCTCTTTGCCGACGCCGGTTTCTCCGGTGATCAAAACAGTGGAATCAACCGGAGCGGCCTTGTGCACGAGCCGGGCGACGCGCTTCATGGCCTCCGAGCGGCCGATCAGGGCCTGCGACAGCATCTGCCGCTGCAGTTCCTGTCCGATGCAGGAATTTTCCAAAACTCTCCTTGCGGCACCGGCGGCCTGCTCCACATACTTTATCAGCGCGTCGGGGTCGAAAGGCTTAGGCAGATAGTCATAGGCTCCGGCCCTTATGAATTCTACGACGGAGCTGATTTTCGGGTTTTGACCGGTGATGATGACGGCCGTGTTCGGAGACACCATCTTCAACCTGTGCAACAGCTCCATTGCCGGAAGCCCCTGCGGGGCAGAATCGAGCAGAGCAACATCAAAGGATTGAAGCTGAATGATCTCCAGCGCTTGCTCCGCACCATCGGAGAAGGTGGTACGAAAACCCCTGAGCTCAAGGATATGCCTGCACGCGCGCCAAGCGGGCTCTTCTTCTCCAATAACGAGAACTCTGCATTTTTCCGCCATGTTCGGATTTACGATTTACGATTTACGATTTACGAATTGAACTGCGCATCTCAACTAGCCGCAAGTGATATTAAATTCGTCAATCGTCAATCGTAATTCGTCAATGGGTTAGACTTGGACAAATTTATCGGCTTTCACGCCGCAGATGGGGCAAACGGCCGGCGGCGTGCCCAGCTCGATGTGGCCGCAGAGCGGGCAGAGGTAAAAATTGGTCTCGGCAAGATCTTTCCCCTGAGACACGGCCTCGAGAGCCATTTTGTAAAGCCGGGCATGCACTTCCTCGGCTTTTGTGGCCCATCCAAACATGCGTTTGGATTTATGATTTTCGTTTTGAGCCAGCTCTACCATCGGCGGATACATGGTGGTGAATTCATAGGTTTCGCCCTCAATGGCGGCGCGCAGATTATCCGCGGTGGATTTGACCGCATCCAACGAGTTCAGATGACCGGCCGCATGAATGGCCTCGGCTTCAGCCGCTGTTCGAAAAAGCTTTGCTATATTCTTGAATCCTTCCTGTTCCGCTTTGAGCGCAAAGGCGGTGTATTTTCGGTTTGCCTGGCTTTCGCCTGCAAAGGCTTCCTTCAAATTCATCTCAGTCGTCGCCATACCATAACCTCCTGAAAGTGTTGCAAAATGGGTAAATTTTAAATCGTTATGCCTAAATCGTCATTTGACAAGTCTGTCCGGCAAAAATTTTTCCGCTGCGGGATGAAGGCTTATCCCATTCACGATCCAGTCTGCCGCAATGGCGCCTATGGAAGGCGCGCAAGTGATGCCGTGCCCGCCGAGTCCGGCAACCCAGTAGAGTCCTTCCAGGCGCGGGTCCGGACCGATTGCGAACATGTCATCCGGCGCGAAGGTTCGCATTCCCGCCCAGGCGCGCGCAATCCCGGCGTTTGCCAGAGAGGGGAGCCAGCGGGATGCCTTTTCGGCGATACGCTCTATTTCCGCATGATCGGTAATCTCACCCTGCTCCGGAGTCACTTTCACCGCGTCGCAGCCGCTCATGAGCAATCCTCCGCTTTCCGGCCGAAAGTAGAAATCCGCTCCAACGATCCATATTACAGGCCACCGCGGGCTGACTTGCGAAAGAGGCTCCGTTATGAGCAGATGCCGGCGATAGGGAATGAGCGGCAGAGAATACCCGTTGAAGGAATCCGACAGGGAAGCCCACGCGCCGTTCGCCACCACAACCTTGGCCGCTTCCATGAATCCGTCGCTCGTTTCGATGCCCTCCACGCGGCCGTTGCGCGTCCTTAGCTTCAGAAATCTGCGGCCGAAGCAAAGCTCCGCGCCCGAACGACAGGCGCCGCGAAGAAAAGCCTGGAGAATCGCGTGCACATCCAGAATCCCGTCCTTTTCCTTATACGCCGTCACCGCAAGGCTTGGCGCCAGCATCGGGATGAGCTCATAGACGTGCGCCGCATCACCTCTGCGGACGCCGGGATCCGGGTTCTGGTCGCACCAGGCATGCAGCGTCGCCGCGTGTTCGGCGCTTGCCGCAAGATACACCCCCACGCGGTCTACCAGCGGCTCCTCAGAAACTCCTTCCGGAGGA
>CAZLHW010000391.1:0-4236 GCA_964559085.1 uncultured Acidobacteriota bacterium
GAAGAAGCCGTGAGGCGCATCCGGATAAACGACGATGTCGGAAAGCTTCCCGGCTTTTTTCAGAGCCTCGCGCATTTTTTCAACCGTATCGAGGGGAATGCCCGGATCCTGCCCGCCGTAGAGACCGAGCACGGGGGCTTTCAGTTCCGGAACGATGTCGATCGGATTTTTGGGCTGCATCGGTGCCGGATCGCCAACCAGGCGCCCATACCAGGCGACGCCCGCTTTCAGCTTCGGGGAGTGAGCCGCATAGAGCCATGTGATGCGGCCGCCCCAGCAGAACCCGGTAACGCCGAGCCGCTTGGCGTCTCCCCTGTTCTTCGCCGCCCATTCCACGGCGGCGTCCAGATCAGACAGGACCTGCGCGTCCGGAGTTTTGGAGACCACTTGAAGAATGGCATTGAAATCCTTCAGCTGCGACACGTCCCCCTGTCGGCAGAAGAAATCCGGAGCCATTGCCAGGTAGCCTTCCCGGGCGAAGCGGCGACATATGTCTTTCATGTGCTCCTGCAATCCGAAAATTTCACAAACAACCATTGCGATCGGAAAATTCTCGCCGGACTTGGGCCGGGCTCGATATCCGGAGATCTCTCCGTCCGCCACGGGAATCCTGATGTCTCCGTGCAGCAATTCGCCGGGATCCGAAGCCGCCGTTTCCGCGCCGGCCGGGCTTGCGGCCAAGGCAATTTCTGCGGAAAGGGTAATTGCCGCGAATTCTCTTCGGGTTGTTTCCGACTCAGACGGCGGATTATTTGCGTTTTCCCGCATAGCAACGCCTCCGATAAAAGAACAATGCGTTCATGTTACAGGAATTGTATGCGATTCGGCCAAAACTTTCTCGGCAGATCCGCCTGTCGACAGTTGACCCGGACCCCATCCTATCGAACAATAAGGGATGAGGTGGAATTATGGAGCTGACACAGGAAGAGCGGATCCGTTATGCCAGACAGATCATGATTCCCGAGATCGGGGAGGAAGGGCAGCGAAAGCTGAAGCAGGCGAAAGTGTTCATTGCGGGTGTCGGAGGATTGGGATCGATTTCGTCCTATTATCTGACCGCTGCGGGGATCGGGCATCTGACCATTGTAGACAGGGATAAAGTCGAATACAGCAATCTGAATCGCCAGATTCTGCACTGGACGGACAATGTCGGAGACTGGAAGACCGAATCCGGAGCTCGAAAGCTGCAGAGCCTGAACCCGCACTGCTCGATTCAAGCCATTCAGACTGAAATTACGGAAGAGAACTGTGCGTCGCTTGTCGGCGATTGCGCCGTCATCGTAGATGCGATGGATAACATGAAAACGCGGCGGATCCTGAATAAAACATCGGTTCGGAAAGGGATCCCTTACCTCTACGGCGGTGTGCACCAACTGGATGGAATGGCAACCGTGTGCATCCCGGGGAAAACGCCTTGCCTGGAGTGCGTGTTCCCCGCGCCTGAAAATGAAAAGGCTTCCGCGCCGCCGGGCATTTTGGGGGCGGCTCCCGGCATGATCGCCTGTATTCAAGCGATGGAAACCATTAAATACCTACTGGGTTTCGGCGAGCTTTTGACGGGGAGGCTTTTGTGTTTTTCCGGGAACGATATGACCTTCCGCGAATTCAAAATTACCAGGAATCCGGAATGCAGTGTCTGCGGGGGACGATGAACGGGTTGGGCACGGATCTCCGGAAACGGGAAATCCGCGCCCCCATTTTTTTATCGGGCCTTCGCCAATGCGCGGGCGAATCCGGGCAGGGAATTGACGATCGTCTCTCGTGGTACCGTCAGCGACAGCCGGATGTACCCGCCGCGGCCGAAACCGCTGCCGGGCACCACCAGCACGCCCTCGGACTGCAGAATGCGAACAAACGCAAGATCGTCCGGAATCGGTGTCTTTAGAAACACATAAAAAGCCCCCTGAGGCTTGCATACATCGTAGCCGATCCTTGCAAGTCCGTCGCACATCAGGTCCCGCTTTTCCGCGTACACCTTCAAATCCGTGGATTCCTCGGGCGCCTCGGCGGCCACAATCTGCCAGATTGCGGGTGCATTGATGAAACCGAGAATGCGATTCGTAAAGGTGCATGCGTGGATCAAATCCTCCGCTCCGGGGATCCTGGGGGAAATCGCGATATATCCGATGCGTTCTCCTGCAAGCGCCCACGTTTTGGACCAGGACGTCGTGATGATGCAATTGGAAATGATGGCGGGCATCTCGGGAACCTTCACGCCGTCATAGGTGATTGCTTTGTAAGGCTCATCGCTCAATACCACAATGGGGTGATCGGCCCGCCGGAGCACGGCCTCCAGATCCCGCAATACAGATTCCGAATAGACGACGCCCGTCGGATTGTTCGGCGAGTTCAAAATGACGGCGCGCGTCTGCGGCGTGATTTTTGATTCAATGGCGGCAACATCCAGAGAAAAATCGGGCTTTGTTTCGACGGCAACCATGCGTCCGCCATGGTTGAGAATATAAAACTGATAGTCGGGGAAGAACGGCATATTCACGATCACTTCGCTGCCCGGATCGAGAATGGCTTTCAGCGCGGCGTTCATTGCTCCAGCGCAACCCACGGTCATGATAATGGATTCTTCGGTGAACGGGACGCCGGTATCGCGCTTCAGGCGCTGCGCGAGGACGGCGCGCGTGGCGTTGAAACCGGCGTTCGGCATGTAGCCATGGGAGCCCGGCCGGTTTTCCATCGCCAGTCTCTGAAAGGTGGCCAGCACGCCCGGCGGCGGATCTTCGCTTGGATTGCCGAGCGTAAAATCAAAAATGTTTTCGGCGCCCCGCTCCGCCTTCAGGCGAAGGCCTTCTTCGAACATCCTTCGGATCCAGGACGCGTTCTTGAGCTGCTGCTGTACAATGCTTGAGACAGTCATGGATGGCTCCCATCATTTACGGCCGGAATATCGCTATCGGAAAGTTCACTGCTTTTTGATTCCCCGAGCTGCAACAAGAGATCAAATTCTAGCTTTGACAATTGCGGCAATCAAGGCTGCAAAAAAGAGGGGGACTTTTTACGAAACGTAGTTTGGGAAAAAAGAGCCGATGATGAGAAATACCGTCAGAATAATAATCGCGACGCACGTCGTCCAGGCGATGATATTAAAGATGCGCGTATTTTTATAGGCGCCCATCAGATCTTCCCGGTTGCATAAACGGAGCATGAATATCAGGATAAACGGCAGAAGAATGCCGTTTGCGACTTGGGAGAGCAGCATGATCGGGACCTGCATGCTCTCTTTTAAAATGAGCACGGCGAACCCTCCCAGGATAATCAGCATGGTGTAAAGGGAGTAAAAGGCCGGGGCCTCATGGAGCCGCTTGTTGATCCCGGATTCGAATCCCAGTCCTTCGCAGACAGTGTAGGCGGTGGCCAGCGGGAGGATGCTGGCTGCGAACAACGAGGCATTGACGAGACCAAAGGCGAAGAGAGCGGATGCGGCGTTTCCGGCAAGCGGTTTGAGGGCCAGCGCGGCGTCGGCGGCATCGTTTATCTTCTGGTGACCGCTTTCAAAAATTGTCGCCGCGCAGGCCACGATGATAAAGAAGGCTACAATGTCCACGATAATGCAGCCGATGACGACGTCCCATCGGGACTGGCGGTAGTGTTTTAACTTGATGCCTTTTTCCACAACCGCTGCTTGCAGATAGAACTGCATCCAGGGAGCGATGGTGGTGCCTACCAGTCCGATAATCATGTAAAGATAGGGGGCGTCGAGACGCAGCGTGGGTTTAATCGTGCCCATGGCTGCCTGCTTCCAGTCGGGGTTTGCGAGGAACCCCGAAATCAGGTAGGACACATAGAAGAAACAGGCCACCAGAAATACTTTTTCTACGATACGCGACGTTCCCCGGACGACGAGGAGCCAGACTAGGATCGCGCCCAGCGGAACGGAGATGAAGCGGCTGACATGGAAAATAGCCATCCCGGATGCCAGCCCCGCAAATTCTGAAACGGTGTTCCCCCAGTTGGTCAGCAGAAGCAAAACCATCAAGATGAAGGTTGTTCGGAATCCGTATTCTTCGCGGATAAGGTCGGCCAGCCCCTTGCCGGTGACCATGCCCATGCGGGCCACCATCTCCTGGACTACGATAAGGGCGATCGTTATCGGGATGAGCGTCCAAAGAAGGGAATAGCCGTAGCGCGCGCCCGCGACCGAATAGGTGAAGATGCCGCCGGCGTCATTGTCGACATTGGCCGTGATAATGCCCGGGCCGAGTACGCTAAGAAAAATCAGGA
>CAZLHW010000392.1:0-4212 GCA_964559085.1 uncultured Acidobacteriota bacterium
TCGCACGGCCATAGGCCGTGGGTTTGGCTTGCAGTAATCGACCACGCCGAGAAGGCGGGGCGCGATATGGCCGCGGAGCGGCAACAGAAAGATAGCCGGGGGGGAGCCGAGCTGCCGCAGGGAGCGAGGAGAACCCCCGGTGGCGGGCAGCAAGTTAGCACGCCCGGGAAGGGCGAAAGATGTCTGCAATATCCTTTTCTTTCGCCCGTTCCGGGCTCGCATTCGGCCTTTCTCGTATCTCCGGGCTGCGCCCGGAGCTATCTTTCTGACGGCCCTTCAGGCCGCCGAAATTCTCGAATCAAATTTTCCCTCGGAGTAAAAGAGCTTTTAGCGGCACGCCGGAACGGCCTGGCCTGTCAGGGTCGCACGGCCATAGGCTCGCGACACAAACCGAACAAAGAACCGCTCGCGTCGCAAACTGCGATACCGATTCCGGAAACAATATCGAGAGCCATTTGGGCAAAAAAAAACCCCGGAGGGTTTAAGCCCCCCGGGATTCATAACCTGCAATATTCGGATCCTACCGCTTGTGAACGCTGTCGAGATCGGCCTCCGGCACATCATAAACAAACTGCCCGGGTCCGAACTTTTCTTCCGCGAAGAATTTCGGCAGACGATCGTCCTTCTCGGTCATTCCCGCGCCCTTGTTGAATCGTCGTTCGATTTCCAGAACGGCGGCGCCGAGTTCATTGATGTAATTCTCCGGGTACTCTTCTCCCGTTACGGCAGACAAAGCGCCGATGGTGTAACGATCCAGGCCCTTTGCTTTCCGCTGTTCCATTAGCGTCATTCCGATCATCATGCAGTAGCCCAGAGTATCGATTGCGGCCATCCACTCCTGCATGAAACGCGATTCGGACGCCTGTCCCGTCGGAGACACCGGAACATACTCCGGATGATGCGGTCCCGGCAGAACAATTCCTGCCGTATGGTCGGCGCCCTGGGGCGATGTTGCGAAGGTCACACCGGTTCCTTTCAGAATTCGCGGATCATAGGCTGAAAGCGCCTGGCCTTTGACATGCGGAATACGCTTCACTCCAAGCTTTTCGCCCGTTGCCTTCGCGCCGGAACCGATCATGCGGCCGTTTTCCGTTCCAGCTTTGATTTCCTGAACCAGCTTAAGCGCGCCCTCGGCGTCTCCCCACGGCAGCAATCCGCCCTCCATAGCCACGGCAAGCGCGGAGCCGACATCCATCGTATCCACCCCGGCATCGTTGCAGGCGCGGTTGATGCGGGCGATCATGTCAAGATCGCCGATAAGGCAGTTGGATCCAATCAGGGCGATGGACTCGTATTCAATGCTGGCGGTGATCAACTCGCCCTTGTCATCGGTGTAGACATTCGAACAACTGATGATGCATCCCTGCATGCAGGCATGCACGGTTTCCGCATTGGGTCTCTTTTTGAGGAGCTCTTCCATGTACTCGCCCGAGATTTTCTCTGCCTGATCATACTGTCCCATGGAAAAATTTTTCGTCGGCAAAGCACCCGCCGTCTGGGTGATCATAACGATTTGCGGCGTTCCGAGGCGTCTCAAGCCTTCCACAAAGTGATCGCCGAGAACGCCCTTTGTCATGGCAGCCACATTTTCCTTAAGCTTCTTTGGATCCTTCACCTCCACAAGATTGGATCCGCCGTCGTCGACAATAACAACCTTCAGTTTCTTGGACCCCATGACCGCGCCCAATCCGCCCCTGGCGGCCACTCTCAAATGAAAATCAGGCGTGGTAAACATGATGGAGGAAGCGGTAAGCTGCATATCCCCTGCGGGCCCTGTGCATCCAATGCAGACTTTATTGCCGAATTCGCCTTTGAGCTTTTCCACGAGTTCATAGCATCCGATTCCCATATAGGACGCCGCCGGGGCAAAGCTCACGCCGTCCTTGTTTATTTTAACCATCGTCGGCTCTTTCGCGATTCCCTCAAAGATGACGGCTTTGAACCCAAGCCTTGCCAGTTTCTGCCCCATGGCGCCGCCCGTGTTTGCTTCTTTGATTCCTTTGGTCAATGGGCTCTTGGCGCCCACCGAAAGGCGGCCGCTGCAGGGAGCCGTTGTTCCGCCCATAAGGCCGGGAGCCCAGATAAGCTTATTTTCGGCGCCCAGGGGATCACAGGCCGGAGGAACTTCGCGGTCCAGGATGCAGGCAGTCAAACCCCGGCCTCCGAATTTCCGGAAGGCCTCAGGAATATCCTCAGTTTTTGCGGTTAAAGACGACAGATCAATTCTTAGTATTTTAGCCATTGGAGTTCCTCGTGATGAGTGTTGCCTTAAATTCCCCGTTTCGCTGCAAAATGCATGGATTCCAAACACCTGCGGCGCATCGCGACGAATATGCGCCGGGCATTCCCTCGTAATATAGACGGATTGCAGGCGTTTTGGCACCAAAAGTACAGGGGGAATGGTCTTAAAATGGGGGAAGTATCGCCTTGACGCTATGCAGCCGTGCGCGGGATAATGCCGCGTCTATGGCGGTTAAGAACGCATCCACCCTTAAGCGGATTGAGTCCCGGTTCCCCGGGCTTATAGACAAAGTCCGCAAAATAATTCAGGATTCCGAAAAAGCCTTCGAAGGCGGCCAAGGCCGTTCGGAGAGCTTTCTGTGGGAGCACACCCTTCATGTGGCCTCGATCGCCGACCGGCTCGCCTCTGAAGCGCGAATCCGGCATGAGGACTGCGGAAGTCCGTCGGGGTCTCGCCGGGGTGAAGGCCCTCTATAACGAGAGCGTCCGCAAAAACCGCATTGCCGCCATTCTTCATGATGCGGATTTCCTGTCCAAGTTTGGAGCGATGGGAGTCGCCAGCTTTTTCACGAAATCCGCGCTGCGCGGAAGAACGCTTCGATCCTCTGTGCTTGGCTGCCTCAGCAAGGAACTGACTTATGCGGCCTGCCTGCCATTGAACATGCATACAGAGGCGGGCCGCAAGCTGGCGTCTCAAAAATCAAAGGATTCGATAAGATTTTTCCGGTCGCTTCTTGCAGAATTGCGGGAAGCGCGGATTGCAGATCTGGAAATCTGCCGCTTTAGGATTCCCCACCCGGCGCCCGGGAAAAGACCGGTGGCAATACAAGCGGTCGCCTCCCGAGTTTGCCCGGAATGCGGAAGTGCGTGGGAAATGGCATGGATTACGGGAATGCGCGTAATGTGCAACAAGCTCACGGTAGACTGGCGCTGCTCCAGTTGCGGCGAGCAGCTGGAAACATCCTTCTGTCTGCCGGAAACCAAATGACTAATGACGAATTACGAATTGAAACATACCGCGCTGGATCCGCGTACTTACCCGGTCTTCTCGAATAGAGAAAATTCGTAATTCGTCATTCGTAATTTTCGAGGGCTATCTTTGACTGAATTTCTTCACGTAATCACGCCGGATCAGTTTGTCGGGCTCTTGGGCGGCTTTCCCAGGCTCGGGACCGAACACATTCCGCTGGATGAAGCCCTGGATCGGATTCTGTCCGAAGCGATACCGGCAAATGAAGATCTCCCCGAAGGAGCGCGCTCCACGGTGGACGGATTTGCCGTCCGGGCGGAGGATACATTTGGCGCATCGGATTCTCTCCCCGCTTTCCTCGAAGTCGTGGCTGCTGTGACAATGGGTACCCTGCCGGATTTCGAGATACGAGCCGGGCAGGCGGCTCAAATACCCACCGGCGGCTTTCTGCCGCGCGGAGCGGATGCTGTGGTGATGGTGGAATACACGAATTCCGCCGGAAGCAGCAGCATTGAAGTAACACGGCCTGTCACGATCCGAACCAATGTTCTGGAAAAAGGGGAGGACGCAACGGCCGGAGAGCCTCTGCGCGAAGCAGGCAAAGAGCGGCGGCCGCGGGAAATCGGGTTTCTCGGGGCGCTGGGCGTTACCGATGTGCTCGTCTATCGAAAATGCCGCGTCGCCGTCCTCTCCACCGGGGACGAGGTGGTCCCGATGGAACGAAAGCCTTTGCTTGGACAGATCCGCGACGCAAACAGCCATGCAATTGCGGCCCTCGCCCGGGCTTGCGCCGCTGAGCCCCTTCAGCTGCCCATCGTCCCCGATAACGCCGTGCAGCTGAAAGAAGCCATTCAACAAGGCTTGAGCGAGGCAGACGTCGTCGCCCTCTCCGGCGGAAGTTCTGTCGGAACGCGCGATCTGATGGTCGACGCCGTGGCAGCGGTGCCCGGCGTAGAGCTTCTGGCTGATGGCGTCGCGATCCGGCCGGGAAAACCGACGCG
>CAZLHW010000393.1:0-4204 GCA_964559085.1 uncultured Acidobacteriota bacterium
CGGGGCCCAAACTCATTGCGGTAACCAGCGGCAAGGGCGGGGTGGGCAAAACCAAAGTGGAGGCGAATCTATCCGTCTGTCTTTCAGAATTGGGCAAAAAGGTTGTCGTGCTGGATGCGGACTTCGGACTGGCCAATCTGGATGTGCTTTTGGGATTGACGCCGCGATACCACTTGGGGCACGTCCTGTTTGGCAACAAGACCCTCACGGAGATCATGGTGCAGGGGCCGCAGGGGATTCGCATCATTCCTGCAAGCTCCGGTCTTCAGCGCATGTCCGAACTGACGCTCGCACAGCGCAATCATCTGATCGAAAGCTTCGCCCACCTCGATTCCGATACGGACTTTTTCATCATCGATACCGCGGCGGGGATTTCGCGCAATGTAATTCATTTTCTCCTTTCCGCACAGGAAGTCATTGTTGTCAGCGCTCCGGAGCCTACGGCAATCGTGGATGCCTACGCTGTTATCAAAATCATTCTGGCCGAAGACCGTAAGAAGCAGATTCACGTTCTTATCAATTCGGTGGAGCGCTCCGAAGACGCCCAAGAAGTCTTTTGTCAGATCAATTCCGTCGTGAAGCGGTTCCTCAACCGCGAAGTCGATTACCTTGGACATATTGAAAGGGATGCTCACGTGCCGCAGGCCGTGCGAAGTCAGATGCTGGTTACGCATCGCTTTCCGAACGCGTCGGCAAGCCGCAGTTTTCGCAGCCTTGCGCGCCGCGTGGCGCAGCAGGGAAATGCGGCACATCCCGTGAATGGCCTTATCTGGGAGAAGCTCCTCAACGATTGGGTCAACTGAACAGATGTACTCGAATAGCAACACCATCTTCCAATCCTCTTTGGGAGATCTATTGAGCTTTTATGAATAGCCTGCGAGGCCGGCTGGTTTCACAACGGCCGGACTTAGCAAGAGGATACAATGATGCCGGAATTGTTAAGCCAAGAAAAAACTTTTGAACCCGCGGTCCCCTCCAATACGGAAAGAGACGCATTGATACTGGAGCATCTGCCCCAGATCAAGTACATCGCGCAAAGAATATCCACAAAACTTCCATCGCATGTCGAGCTGAACGACCTGGTAAGCGCCGGAATCCTCGGTCTGCTGGACGCGATCGAAAAATTCGATCCGAATCGGGGCGTGAAGTTCAAGACCTATGCGGAGCTGCGCATTAAGGGTGCCATTCTGGACAGCCTTCGAAATCTCGACTGGGCCCCGCGGTCTTTGCGGAAAAAGAGCAAGGACCTGGAACGCGTGTATCGAGAGCTGGAGCAACGTCTGGGACGGCCCGCCACCGACAAGGAAGTCTGCGAAGCGATGGAAATCACGCTCGAGGAATTCTACGAACTTGTGGATCAGATCAAGGGGCTGAACCTCGGAAGTTTTCAGGAGCTTTCGGGACAGGACGACGACAAGAACGGCGAGCCGCTCGTCAAATATGTTCCGGATGCGCCTCAAATGGATCCGTTCTTTGTTTTCCACAAATCCGAAATTCAGGGCATTCTGAGCACGGCGATCGATACGCTGCCCAAGAAAGAGCGTCTTGTGGTTTCGCTTTACTACTTCGACGAACTTACGATGAAAGAAATCGGAAAGGTTCTTGGCGTCAATGAGTCCCGCGTATCGCAGCTTCATACCAAGGCGATGCTGCGGCTGCGCACAAAACTTCGAAAAGTAAACGGGCAGGACTAGAACGCGCGCGGATATTATGGAAAAGGTTCTCTCTCAGGAAGAAATTAATGCGCTGTTTTCGGCGATGTCCTCCGACGACCTGGATGTAAAAGGTCAGCCGGAGAAAAGCCCGCCTGCGCGCAAGGTTGCGAATTATGATTTCCATCGCGCCGATCGGATCTCGCAAGATCAGATGCGATCCATTCATCTGCTCCATGAGCATTTCGGGCGAATCTTTGCCTCTTCCCTTTCCGCATACCTTCGGTCCTTTGTGGATGTAAACATGGCCTCCCTGGAGCAAGTATCCTACTCCGCCTTCATAAAATCGCTTCCGGATCCGACGCTTTTCGCAAGCATCGGTATGCGTCCGCTGGACAGCAATATCGCGCTTGAGTTGAATCCGTCTCTGGCCTTTCCCATGATCGACATGATCTTGGGCCGGCCGGGAAGGAACATCGTCGAATCCCGAAACTTGACCGAGATTGAACTGAATATCATTGAAGGCGTCATCAAGCTGGCGATGCGCGATCTCTGCGGCGCCTGGCGTTCGATTATGGAGCTCGAATTCTACCTGGAGGGCAAGGGAACCAAAGCGCAGATGTTTCAGATTGTCTCGCCGGCGGAGACGGTGATTGCCGTCAGCCTTGAGCTGAAAATTGCTGAAACTTCCGGAGCCATGAATCTTTGCATCCCGGCGCGGGTTCTGAAGATGCTGCGCGGCCGATTCGACCAGCAGTGGAATTCCAGGCGGCAGAAAACGGAAGGCGGCGAGGCGCAAAGAATCTTTGACTTGATCAAACCGGTTTCCGTTTCGCTCACGAGCGAGATTCGGCGCTCCAAACTGACAATGGATGATCTTCTGAAAATCGCCGTGGGCGACGTTATTGAACTGAATGAACGCATCAGCGATCCCGTCATGCTTTGTGTCGGCGGTGTGCCAAAATTTATAGGCCGCATTGTGCAACGGAGAGGCAAGCGGGCGTTCGAGATTATCGACAAATATACCGTCTAATTTTCAGGGGCCGGTTTCTTGAGCCGGAAATCCGGCCGCAAAGCGAAAGGATTATCGTGGCAAATAGTGTGGAACCCTCGGAATCGCAGCAATCATCGGCGCAGGGGAACAGCCCGGCCGGAAATTGGAATATCGATCTTCTGCTGGATGTGGAACTGCCCATCAGCGTGTCCTTTGGACACTGTGAAATGGCGCTCAAGGATGTGCTGAAGCTGGGCAGCGGATCAGTGATTGAATTGGACAAGGCCGTGAACGATCCGGTTTCCATCATCGTCAATCGCAAACCGATCGCCAAGGGCGAAGTGGTCATGGTTGAAGGGAATTATGGAGTTCGCATTCTCGAAGTTGAAAGCACTGCGGACCGGATACGATCCCTGGGATAGCCATGCACTTTGTCCCTCGTAGACTGCGCGCCTCCGCGTTCCTTGGAATAGACGCAATGGAGTCGCGGGTTAACACAATCAATTATGTGATGCCCGGCATCGAAAGAAAGGAATTATGTCCAGCCTACAGGTAGTTCAGGAACCCGTTCAAAATCTCTCGGCGGTCATAGCCAAAGTGAAGGATCTTCCGCCTCTTCCATCCGTTGTCATGCGAGCCATGGAAATGAGCCAGGATCCGAATGTATCCATACGCAATTTGCAGCAAGTGATCTCTCAGGATCAGGCGCTGTCGGCAAAAATGCTCCGTATCGTGAATTCAGCAATGTATGCGCTCCGGCGGGAAGTATCAACGGTATCGCACGCGGTTGCTGTTTTGGGGCTCGAAACCGTCAAGTCCGTCATCATGGCGGCTTCCGTCGAGCGTGTTTTTACGACGGCAAAGGATTTGGGCACCAAGCTGATGTCGGATCACTCCTGGGGAACGGCGCTGAGCGCGAGAGCCATTGCCCGCCGTGTGCGCTATGAAAATCCCGAAGAGGCCCTGATCTGCGGGCTGATGCATGACATCGGGAAGCCTGTTTTGCTTCAGAACTTTCAGCAGCAATACCGGGAGATCATCAGCGAGGTCTATAACGGCCATGCCAGTTTCCATCAGTCGGAACTCCTGGCCTTTGGATTCTCGCATGCCCACGTGGGATCGCTCCTGGCGAGGAAGTGGAATTTCCCGCCGCAGCTGGCGGAAGCCGTCGGCTATCACCATAACCCCGGATCCGCTCCGAGCTTTAAGGCACTCGCCTGTATCGTGAATCTGGCTAATGCCTTCATGGTTGCCATGGGCGTCGGCTTTGAGAAAAACAAGGAAATCGACCTGGAAAAATTGCCTGCCGCCCAATTCCTGAGACTCGATGGGACGGCAATCGCCGCCATCGGCACGGAAGTCAAAGTAGCCCTTCAGGCCACGGCAAATCTGCGGGCATAGGCGTAAGTCGGTACAAGGAGCGCGGAATGCTTACTCTCTCTCTGGTTTTTGCTCTGGCGGTTTCGGTGGGACTGTGTCAGTGGATTTCAAATAAATGGGTGGTCCGGCGCTTTCATGTATTGGAACGGGATTTGCCGCACTTTTCGGAGGTGATGTC
>CAZLHW010000394.1:0-4197 GCA_964559085.1 uncultured Acidobacteriota bacterium
TAGGGGAAAGGGGGATCATGGAAAAGCACCAAAAATTTTCCATCTGGTATGTATTCATCGGCATCTGGGTCGTTATGCTCATCCACAGCTACATTGCATCCATGCTGGCCAGCCAGATGATTCCGTACAGCCAGTTCCTCGATCTTCTGAAGAATGGGAAAATCGTGGAGGTTGCAGTGTCCGCCAATCAGATTGAAGGCAAGATGAAGATGGATGGCGGCCAGCCCGGGCAGACGAAAGCTTTCCGGACCGTGCGCGTCGATTCCGATTTATCCGCCCTGCTTGAACAAAACAACGTTGTTTTCAAAGGGCAGATTGACTCGACGTTTCTCCGCGATATTCTTTCCTGGTTTTTTCCCGTTCTTCTGTTCGTCGGCATCTGGTATTTCCTGATTAAAAGAATGAGCGCGCAGCAGGCGGGCTTCATGACGCTTGGCAAAAACAAGGCAAAAATTTATGTACAGGAGGATTTGAACGTTACTTTTAAGGACGTTGCCGGAGTGGATGAGGCCGAACAGGAACTGGTTGAAGTGGTTGAGTTCCTGAAATCCCCCGGGAAATTTACCCAACTGGGAGGGCGAATTCCCAAAGGCATCCTTCTCGTCGGCCCCCCGGGATCGGGGAAAACCATGCTCGCCAAGGCTGTTGCCGGGGAAAGCGGCGTCCCTTTTTTCAGTCTTTCCGGATCCGAATTCGTAGAGATGTTTGTGGGACTCGGCGCCGCCCGCGTGCGCGATCTGTTTGCCCAGGCCAAAGAGAAGGCGCCCTGCATCATCTTCATCGATGAGCTGGACGCACTCGGAAAAGCCCGCGGCATCGGGACGATCGGCGGACACGACGAACGCGAGCAGACCCTGAACCAGCTGCTGGTCGAAATGGACGGATTTGATCCGAAGACGGGTGTCATCCTTATGGCCGCGACCAACAGGCCGGAAATCCTGGATCCTGCATTGCTGCGCCCGGGCCGGTTTGACCGCCATGTGCTCGTCGATCGCCCGGATAAAGCCGGACGCGTGGAAATCCTCAAAGTACATCTGAAAAAGGTCAAGATTACGCCCGAACTTGATGTCGAAAAGTTGGCGAACATGACGCCCGGCATGGTGGGAGCCGATCTCGCCAACCTGGTGAATGAAGCGGCGCTGCTCGCCGTACGCAGAGGCAAGCAGGAAGTGGGCATGGCGGAATTCGAGGAGGCGGTCGAGAGGATTGTGGCCGGACTGGAAAAGAAAAACCGTCTGATCAATCCCGAAGAAAGAAAAGTTGTCGCCTATCATGAAATGGGGCACGCGCTGGTTGCGCTGTCGCTGCCCGGAACCGATCCGGTGCAGAAAATCTCCATCATCCCCCGCGGGATTGCGGCGCTGGGTTATACACTGCAGGTGCCGACAGAAGACCGTTTCCTTATGAAGAGGACGGAGCTTCTGAACAAGATCGCCTCTCTATTGGGCGGAAGGGCCGCGGAGGAAATAATCTTCGGAGACGTATCCACGGGGGCGCACAACGACCTTGCCCGAGCAACCGATATTGCAAAAAGCATGATCAAGCAATACGGCATGAGCGAAAAGCTGGGACAGGTTTATTTTGCGAGTGAAAGGCGGCAGCAGTTTCTGGACCGCGGCATGCAGGAATCCGGGGATTACAGCAATGCAACCGCTGAAGCTATTGATGCGGAAATCCGCGCCATCATTTCCGGGGAATATGCGCGGGCGCTCGAGATTCTCAAAAGCAAACGAAGCGTCCTTGAAAAGGGGGCTCAATTGCTGCTCGAAAAAGAAAAGATGGAAGCGTCCGACTTGCAGGACCTGGTCGAGGGTAGCAGTGCGCCGTGACAATTGAATTGCCGGCACGGCTTGGTTGCGATTCATCGCGTTCTTGGCGTCCTGGCGGTTCATTCGGCTGAACCGCCCAGACGCCAAGAACACAAAGAAATAGTCAAATAAAGTTTTGCAGATCCTCTGTTACAGGCAGCAGGCGCCGGACAGGCGGGCGATGAAATCGCAGGTATCCATTGCTGGAAGCGCCTCATCAAATGGACAAAGCTTCCTCCGCCTTTGGATGATCGCCCGAGGCGCGGGCAGTCGCTTGAGGGAACTCAAATCAGTTCCCGCGTTGCAGCTTCGAGATTTTCCGGGTCAAATCGTACGAGCGATAGTTCCGAACCATCGTGCGCGGATGAGAAGGAATACGTGTTGCCGATCCTCTCTTTCCATGTTCCCGTGATGCGGGCCGACTCATGGATGTGCCCGTGCAGCGTAAGCAGCGGTTGCCTGGATTCGATAAAGCGTCTCACGGCGATGCTCCCCACGTGAACATCAAGGTCCACGTATTTATACTTCTTCCCGTCCAGCGCGGCACGGTCCAGCGCAGTATTGTAGGGAGGCGTGTGAAAAAGAAAAATGGAGCGGGACAGGTCCGCATTGTTCGTGAGCAGTTGCAGATCCTTCTGAATGGTCTGATGCTTCAGGGAATCCGCCGCTACCGATACCGAGAGAGTCCCCTCTTCGGGTGACACGCAGAGCGGATCGACATAACGCGATACATCATACCGCTCCCAGTCCTTCAGCATAAACGGGGTGGGCGGCACAAACGCGTAGCCGTAGACGGCATACCCGCGCCATTGCAGGCATCTGTTGTGCACATAAAACCAGAGGCCCCGGCTTTGCAGTCTCTCGACGTCCTGCTCGCGGATTCTTGCATCATCATTTCCCATGATGATAAAAACCGAGGGGTAGTCCGGCCCCAGGATATTCCGGAGCCTGGAGAATTCCCGCGCGAGAAAGTCTTCCAGAAAATCGTCATATTCCCGAACACCCAGCAGGTCGCCCAGGCCGGAGGGGAAAAGATCTCCTCCCAAAAAGACGGCGCTCGGATGCTCGCTTTCAATCGCCTGAAACAGCTTTCGGTATCGCGCTTCCCTCCCATGAAGATCGGAAGCGAAAAAACATCTGTTCATAAAATCCTCGTCCTAATATTACTGCAAGCGCCGCAATTCGACAGGAGGAGTTTATGCAAGGTTCGGATATATGCCGGGATTGAATGCAATCCGTGAAGATCCGTGAAAATCCGCTGTTACTTGCCGCTTTTCCGTCCGAGGGGGATGAGGAACGCCGGATCGGTTGTTGCTCCGATTTTGACCGCATAGCTGGTTTGATCCCGGATATCCTGGTCGGTGATCAGGTGGACGCTGAGCAGGCCGTCAGTCTTGTAGCCGGTTTTAATATAGTTCAGGTAGCTCAGGCACAGGCTCCATCCCTCCAACCAGGTCATCAGCGCCTGTTCCTGCTCCTGCGTCCCCGTGAAGTGAATCAGCAGGTCGATATCGCTTTGCGGACCGGCGGTTCCGTTCTGTGTGCTGCCGAACACGTACATCGCCTTGACGCCAAACCGGTCGGGATCCAGATGCTCTGCGATCTGCTCCACGCTGCGAAGCCGCCAGCGCCAATGCGCATCGGCATCGCGTTCGGCCGCCGCAGCTTCCGGTGCTTCCGCAGAAAGCGCCTCCGGCTCCGCGGAGGGCTCGGAGAGAAGGGCCACCGCTTCATCCAGTTCGCCGTTCATCAGTATCTGCAATACGCGCCCCGGCGCCGTGTCGGTTACATCAATGACGCGGACAGTATCGGCAAGAAAGGCAAATTCCGGCAGCAGATCCGGCAGCCAGTTGCGCGAATTCCTGAAGAAGGATTCATTGAACAGCGTCCCCCAATCGCCCGGATAAAGCGGAAGGTAGCGGATGGACGCTTCCACCAGATCCTGAAAGAAATGGGTGCCGAAGGACGGTTCCGGAACATAGTCTTTCTGTTTCTGAGCAATTTCAATCAACATGGCCGTGTTGTTGATATCCGAATAGGACACGCTCACGCCGAGCCGGATATCGCCGCGGCTTCCCCACCGCCCCGGCCCCATGAGTATGAATTGACGCTTCGGCAGCAGCTGGTTGAGCGCCGCAACGGCGCGACCCACGGCCATGAGATCCGCCCGGTTCGGCAATTCCGCA
Source organism: uncultured Acidobacteriota bacterium (assembly GCA_964559085.1). GTDB lineage: Bacteria > Acidobacteriota > UBA6911 > UBA6911 > UBA6911 > UBA6911. The sequence continues at coordinate 3,995 of CAZLHW010000394.1, forward strand.
TACTTTTGCGGGTCGACGTAAACGATGTGCGTGATATTCCCGACGGCTCCGTTGGTGACATAGCGGTTTGCGGAAAACAGAATCCGGTCTTTCGGCACATCCCGCGGAATCTCGGCAGGCTTGGATCCGGCGCTGTAGCTCTGGAGGCGGCACTGCAAGAGGTAGAGATCGGTGCCGTTGTGGGCGAACACCAGATCGATGGG
>CAZLHW010000395.1:0-4187 GCA_964559085.1 uncultured Acidobacteriota bacterium
GCTATTCTTTATTCCGTCACCTTCAGCTATTCGAGGAGAAACATGCAGAAAAATGCTGTCTAAGCCGGGCGTTCGCCTAACGTCACGGTCAGCTCCATCTGTCGTCCATTACGCAGGATCGTTACGGTCGCTTCCTGCCCCGCTTCAGCCTGGTCGAGCCAGCCGATCAGGTCTTCCAGGCTGGTGATTTCATCACCGTCAATGGCAACGATCAGATCGCCGCCAATCACCACCTGCCTACCATTCGCTTCGGCCCTTTCCGACCCGCCCCGTAGTCCGGCCTGATCCGCCGGGCCATCCGGGGCCACGCCGTTAATCAGCGCGCCCTTCTGACCGGCCTCCAATCCCATCGCTGTAGCAATGTCTGCGTCCAGGCTAACGGCGTCGATGCCGAGCCAGGCACCCGATGCGCGTGGGGTGATCGTGCGGCGGTTTACCTCTGTGTTCGCCGTCTCGCTGGGGCGAGCCTGCAGGGTGATTTTCAGTTCCTGGGCTTTGCCGCCGCGCAGGATCGAGACCGTAATAGTCTGGCCAACGTGGGTGTTGTTCGATAGGTATGAGATCAGCGCTTCCATGGTCTCGAGGGTGAGCGGGGATCCGTCATTTTCAAATGCAGTCCCGATGGTAGCATTGATGGTGGCGTTTTTTGCCTCTGCGGTCTGTCCCAGAATTCCCTTAAATGGGAAATAGATGGCTTTCCCGCGGTCTGAAAGCATGCTGTAGATCTGCGGGGCGCCCGCCCTGAGGTCGTCGTTTAGTTCTTCTGCGAGGGGATTATGTAGGCCCATTGCGTACTCTCCGTGTTCTCAAACGTAGTGGATTACCCATTCGAAGAGTACTACAAAACCGGCCGCAAATTACACGAATTATTCATGTCATTTTTCGTGCAATTTGCGGCTCTTTGTCCTGCTATTCCAGGCGCTTGCCTATGCGCTCGAGCTGATCCAGCAGTTCTTTCGGCAGCCGGACGCCGAACCGCGGATAGTGCTCGGAACTTATGTCGGCAAGTTCCGCTTTCCAGCCGGCCACGTCGACTTTAAGCAGTTCCTTAATGTTTTCGGCCGGAAATCCGTCGGGGAGATCAATGCTATCCGGCGTGGGCATATAACCGATCGGCGTTTCCACGGCTTTGCCCTGCCCGTCGCAGCGTTCGAAGATCCATTTGAGAACCCGGCTGTTCTCGCCGTATCCCGGCCAGAGCCACTTTCCATCCTTGGTCTTTCGGAACCAGTTCACGAAGAAAAACTTGGGCTGCGACTCCAGCGGTGTGCTGTGTCCCATGCGGATCCAGTGCGTGAAATAGTCCCCCATATGGTAGCCGCAGAAGGGGAGCATGGCGAATGGATCGCGACGCACAGTCCCCACCTTCACATCCAGGGCTGCAGTTGTGATCTCTGATCCGGCGATAGCGCCCATAAACACGCCGTGATTCCAGTCAAAAGCCTGGGTGACGAGGGGAATGGTAGAGGGACGGCGGCCGCCGAACAGGATGGCGCTGATGGGTACGCCGGCCGGATCCTCCCATTCCGGAGCAATTGAAGGACACTGGGCTGCGGGAGCCGTAAAACGGGAATTCGGGTGTGCGGCCGGAGGCTGCGATTTATTCGATTTGTCCGCAATCCAGGGGTTGCCTTTCCAGTCGATCAGCTTTCCCGGAGCGTCATAGCCGATCCCTTCCCACCAGATATCGCCGTCTTCGGTGAGGGCCACATTGGTGAAAATCGTGTTCCTTTCAACCGAACGCATCGCGTTCGGGTTGGATTGCATGGAGGTTCCGGGAGCAACTCCGAAAAAGCCGGCCTCCGGATTGATGGCGTACAGTCTGCCGTCCTTGCCGGGTTTCATCCAGGCGATATCGTCGCCGATGGTTTCGACTTTCCATTCCGGTATGGTGGGCACAAGCATGGCCAGATTGGTTTTGCCGCAGGCGGAGGGGAATGCGGCGGCGATATACTTCACAGCGCCCTCCGGATTTGTAAGTTTGAGAATCAGCATGTGCTCTGCCAGCCAGCCTTCGTCTCTCGCGATGACCGATGCAATTCGCAGCGCGAGGCACTTTTTGCCGAGGAGCGCATTTCCACCGTATCCGGATCCGTAGGACCAGATTGTTTTTTCTTCGGGAAAGTGCGCGATGTACTTCTTGTCGATAGGCGCGCACGGCCACAGTCCGGCATCGTCCTGGCAGGAGAGCAGAGGCTTGCCGACGGAATGCAGGCAGGGTATGAACTCACCCGAATTTCCCAAAACTTCGAGAACGCGGGTTCCCACGCGCGTCATGATGTGCATGTTGGCGACCACGTATTCGGAATCGGTGATCTGGATTCCAATCTTGGCAATCGGGGAACCGACGGGACCCATCGAAAAAGGGATCACATACAGCGTGCGGCCGTGCATGCAGCCTGTGTAAAGCTTTTTAAGGGTAGCCTTCAGCTCAATCGGATCGATCCAGTTGTTTGTCGGACCCGCGTCTTCCTTTGTTTTGGATGCAATGTAGGTTCGGCTTTCCACGCGCGCCACGTCCGATGCCTCCGATCGGAATAAAAAGGAATTCGGACGTTTGGCGAGAGGAATGGCCAACCCGCCGTCCACCGCCTTTTTCATCACGCGGTCGTATTCAGCCTTGGTTCCGTTGCACCAGATAACGGAATCAGGCTGCGTCATTTTAGCGATTTCGTCAACCCAAGCCAAAAGCTTGGCGTGCTTGGTTGGAGCGTTCATTTAATTAGTCCTTTTACTGTAACATTGAAGAGAAAATTTGGCTTCGGGCTGATGAACGGTGCGAACGGCCGTTGATAAGGAGCCCTGATCCATGCAATAACACGTAACTAAATATTCCCTACACCTTCGGCATAAAGTGCCATCCATTTACTATACCTATTTGACGGTGCCGTCAAGAACGGTAAGCCATTTCATGTCACGGGGAAATGGGTCGGGCCACCACATGGGTTGAAGGACTCCTTTTCATATTTGGCTATTGGCGAGTTGTTATGGGTTATTTGTCCTTTTAATAAATCGCCATTCACAAATAGCCAATAACAATCCTTGTGGTATTTTTAATGTATCGCAATCAAAGGAGGCACCGCACCGACATGGCCAAACTGGAACTGGACGGGAAACTATACGAATTGCCGGAAGTTGTGGGATCCGAAGGCGAGCGCGCTGTGGATATTTCGTCGCTCCGCAGCAGCACGGGCTATATTACCCTGGATGACGGCTATGGGAATACGGGTTCGTGCATCAGCAGGATCACCTTCATTGACGGTGAAAAGGGAATCCTTCGGTACCGGGGAATTCCCATCGAAGAGCTGGCGGAGCATTCAACCTTTGTGGAGGCCGCCTATTTGCTGATTTGGGGGAAACTGCCCACGCGCGAAGAACTGACACATTTCTCGAACCTTTTGACAAAAAATGAAATGCTCCATGAAGACATGAAATTTCATTTCGAGGGTTTTCCGACAAATGCTCACCCCATGGCCATACTTTCTTCGATGATCAATGCCGCCGGGTGTTTTGTTCCCCAGGTGCTCAAGCCGGAGGATGAACTCTTTGTCATTCAGGTCGCGAGGCTGATGTCGCAGGTGAGAACCATCGCGGCGTTTTCTTACCGCAAATCGCTTGGGTTGCCCATCATTTACCCGAAGCCTACCTACAAATACTCGGCAAACCTGCTCCATATGATGTTTTCCGAACCGTACCAGGACTACGAGCTTCTGCCGGAAGTCGTCCAGGCGCTGGATCTGATCTTCCTGCTGCATGCCGACCACGAGCAGAATTGTTCCACCTCGACGGTGCGCATGGTGGCTTCCAGCCAGGCCAACCTTTTCGCCTGCGCCGCAGCCGGTGTTTGCGCTCTCTGGGGGAGGCTGCACGGGGGAGCCAACCAGGCGGTCCTGGAAATGCTCGAGGCGATTCACAGGGAAGGGGACAACGGATCAAAATTCATCGAGCAGGCGAAAGACAAAAAGAGCGGAAAAAGGCTGATGGGATTCGGACACAGGGTGTATAAGAATTACGATCCGAGGGCCACGATTATCAAAAAGAAATGCGATCAGCTCCTCGCCGCTCTGAAAAAGCAGGATCCGCTTCTGGATATCGCAAAGCGATTGGAGGAAGCCGCGCTAAACGACTCTTATTTCCTTGAGCGAAAACTATATCCCAACGTTGATTTCTACAGCGGCATCATTATG
>CAZLHW010000396.1:0-4186 GCA_964559085.1 uncultured Acidobacteriota bacterium
CACAGAGCCATTGAATTTGTGTGTCCCGATCTTGAAACAATACAAAACGAGATCATTCAGAAGTACCGCTTTCAACCAGTTTATCATCGTTTCCAGACTTACGGAATCTGTGAGGATTGTCGTGAAAACCGTCCCTTCCAGGAGATTCAAAAGCTGGATACGGAAAGAGTCTTTGCGCGCGATGCCATCAAAATGGCGTTGAGCATGCAGACCCGCTGCCTTGAGTTTTACAAGGATGCCGCAAAGCGGAGTCAGGATGCAGGCGCACGAGAATTTTTTGAGCAGATGGTTCGACAGGAAGAGCAGCATATCGCAGCTCTGGATGCCAAACTCGAAGAACTGACGGGTGAAGAACAAGATTTGAACCGCGCTCCTGTATTTCTGCATTTCAATCCCTCTGATCTGGATGCAATAATTCCGAAAGCCGGCAATTCGGACGGCACGGAACCGCCGGCAATGGATGCTGCGGGCGCCATGAAACTCGCCCTGGTTCTCAATGAAGGAACAACGAAATATTTTAGAGAATATGCGGAAAAATTTGCAGAGACGCACGGGAAGCGGATTCTGCTTGAATTCGCCGAGCTTGAAAAGACGCACGGCGATTTTATCCGCCGACAAATCGGGGGGACATAAATGCGATTGGGGTGGAAGGAGGATGCTCCATGAGTCAACAGCCTCTTGGTTTTATGGAACGTTTATACATAACGGAAATTGCCAGGGGCCTGGCGCTGACGGCGAAGCACTTTTTGGTAAACTTCCCTCGACATGCGATGCGCGGGTTGGGAATAAAGATCGGCAAAGGGCAGACGGTAACGATTGAATATCCGGAAGAGCGCCGTCCCTTCGCGCGCAGATTGAGAACGCGGCATCGCCTGACCAAACGAGAGGACGGGTCTCCCAGATGCGTAGCCTGCATGATGTGCGAAACGATTTGCCCCGCGCAGTGCATCCATATCATTGCAAAAGAGAATCCCAATCCCGATATTGAAAAGATGCCCGAAGTCTTCGACATTGACCTTGGGGTCTGCGTGTTTTGCGGATTCTGCGTGGAAGCTTGCCCGGAGGACGCCATTCGCATGGATACCGGAGTCGTCGAAATGGCCGCTTATACGCGCGAAGGCATGATTTACCGAATGGATCAGCTTCTCGGATGAAATTTTTATGCTCTATGCTTTCAGACATCCTCAAGATCAGAGGAGGGTGGGCGCCTTGACTCAGCCCAAGGTGCGGGTTACTATGTAACCGTTGTAATTGCTCAATTTACAGATATCCCGGCCCGGTTCTCCAAGTGCCATATTCCGTGCTTTCTGTTTTTTATGTATAAGGGAGCAATTGCGATATTTCCCGGCTGGAAGAGCTTTCAAATCCCAGTGGCTCCCGGTTGCAGCGATGCATTTGGGGGCAAACGAGGTTTATCTTGAATACTGAATCCGATCTTTTTGATGTTGCGGTAATTGGAAGCGGTCCCGGCGGCTATGTGGCTGCCATAAAGGCAAGTCAGTTGGGGCTCCGCGTAGCACTGATTGAAAAATATGAAAAATTCGGCGGAACCTGTTTGCACTGGGGCTGCATCCCGACAAAGGCCCTTTTGCTAAATGCGGAAATTTATGAGCGGACGCTGAATGGAAAAGAATTCGGGATTCTCTGCAAAGACATCAGCCTGGATTTTCGTTTGGTCAAGGCGCGCAAGGACAAATTGATCAAAAAAATGTCCATGGGCACCGAATTCCTGATGAAGAAAAACAAAATTGCGACATTTCATGGAATCGGTCGGCTTACGGCTCCGGGTGCCGTGCAGATAGAAGGAGAACAGACAAATTCGATTCGAGCAAAAAATATTGTTCTTGCAACCGGTTCGGAAGCGAAACGGATACCCGGTTTGGATCTCGAGGGGCCGAGCATTCTAACCAACAAGGAGATTCTTGATCTGGAATCGGTACCCAAATCGCTGGTTATCGTCGGCGCCGGCGCGCTCGGGCTGGAGTTCGCCACCATATTTTCGCGATTTGGTTCGGAGGTTACGGTTTTGGAAATGCTTCCGCGGATTCTCCCTACGGAAGATGCGGAGATTTCTCAAGAGGTCCTGAAAATTTTATCTCGTAAGCGGATCAAATTTGCAACCGGCGTGCGTCTGGAAAAAGTTGCAACTGAGGGCGCGGCCGTTCAGGTTCAATGGAAAACTGCGGAGGGCGAACTGCGGGAGCTGCATGCGGAGAAATTGCTGATTGCCGCGGGACGGCGTCCGATGACTGAAAATATCGGCCTTGAAAAGTTGCGCGTTGCGACTGCAAAAGGATTTGTCACGGTTGATAAAAATATGCAAAGCAGTGTCCCCGGGATTTTTGCCATAGGAGACATTGTGCCGACCCCGGCGCTGGCACATGTCGCCTCCCATGAGGGAATTCTTGCAATGGAGTATATTGCGGGGCGGAATCCGCATCCCATCAATTACGACCTTATTCCCAACTGCGTATTCTGCCATCCAGAAGTTGCACGTGTAGGATTGACGGAAAGCGAAGCGCGTGAGAGAGGCTTCGATGTCCTTACGAGCAAATTTCCATTTGCGGCAATAGGGAAAGCATCCATTCTGGGAGAAAACGAAGGGTTTGTGAAACTGGTCAGCGAAAAGAAGCACAAGCAAATTCTGGGAGTGCACATGATCGGTCCGCACGCGACCGAGTTGATTTCGGAGGGCGCCGCGCTGATCGGTCTCGAAGCCACGGCGGCCGACCTGTCCCATCTGATTCATCCGCACCCCACCGTTTCGGAGGGGATCATGGAAGCGGCGCATGCTCTATACAGCGGCGCGGCGATCCACCTTTAAAAGGGGCATGATGGCATCCAGGGACTGCATCGTTGTCTGCTATGGAACTGTTCCTTATGGAAAAGCGCTCGACTTGCAGATGAAAATCTGCGAAGCAAAGAAACGGGGATTTGAGAAAGATGTAATGCTTCTCCTGGAGCACCCTCCGACAATCACTCTGGGCAGAAATGCATCGACAAAAAACCTGCTTGTCAGTGAATTGTTTCTGAAATCCAACGGCATCGGCCTGTTTCAGGCGGACCGAGGGGGAGATATCACATTTCATGGCCCCGGCCAACTTGTGGGCTACCCAATACTTTCGCTTCGTGCGCAGGAACGGGACGTCCACGCTTATATGCGCAATCTTGAAGAATCACTTATTCGGCTTCTGGGCGCATTCGGCATCGATGCGGTAAGGGATCCGCGCTATACCGGCGTTTGGACTTCAAAAGGGAAGATTGCGGCAATGGGTGTCCATATCAGCCGATGGATCACACGGCATGGCTTTGCTCTGAACGTCAACACAAATCTGTCTTACTACGATTTGATCATCCCATGCGGCATCGTTGGCAAAAGCGTCACGTCAATGCAGGTACTATTGGAGCGGGCCGTCCGCATGGAAGATGTTGCTGCATGCTACATCAGTGAATTCTCGGCTGTTTTCCAGAGAGCAATGATCCGGATGCAGGAAGAGGAGCTGTTGGATGCGCTGCATGGCTGCGTCGCGTGGTCGGGAATAGCGGAAGCTTGTGATAAAACGTTTGTGTGAAGCTTTCGGATTGATTGCGCGAGGATCTTTGGCGGATCCGGTGGTGCAAAAAATGACTGGGGCCGGGAGGGCGCGTAGATTCCGGATTTTCGAAAAGCAGATCTTTTATTGGGAGGAAAAGAGACTCCATGACAACCAAAGTTATTATGCCGCAGATGGGAGAATCGGTTTTTGAAGGCACCCTGACCAAGTGGCTGAAGAAAGTTGGGGACTCTGTTGCCCAGGATGAACCTCTGTTTGAGATCTCCACGGATAAAGTGGATTCCGAAATCCCATCTCCGGCATCCGGCATATTGCAGGCCATTCTTGTGCCCGAAGGGAGCACGGTTCAAATTAACACGGTCGTTGCGATTATTAACGGGGCGGAAGCAAGGCCCGCTGAAGCGCAGGAATCGCAACCCTCAATGACGGAGGAGGCCGTGGCAAAGAGCGAAACGGAGCAGCCGTCGATATCTTCGACGCAAATGGAACCTGCACCGCAGCAAGGGGCGAAGGCTGGAGAAGAGCGCGCACACGAATTGGCAACTTCGGATTAGATTTCACGGGCCGGTATTGCTATTCAGGATATTCGTACCGCGCCTCTCGTGCGCCGTCTTGCACGGGAAAACCATGTA
>CAZLHW010000397.1:0-4174 GCA_964559085.1 uncultured Acidobacteriota bacterium
CAATAGCCGCATTTTCCAGAAGCTGCCGCTTCCAGTCGGTGATCTGGTTGGGATGTACTTCAAACAGTTCGGCGAGCTCCGCGATCGTCTTGTCGCCTTTGATCGCCGCCAGGGCGACTTTGGCCTTGAATACTGGATTATGCTTTCTGCGTTGTTTTCTTGCCATCTGATACTCCTTCTTTCAGCCGTTTCCGGCTCTCAGTTAGGCAAGATTACCACTTATCCCCCTGTCCAGTTTTCCGAATCCAGCTCTCCTGGGGGCGAACGGTTGTTATTGTATATCCCGTGAGTGTCCTGTCCGCAGTGCTGCTGCCCGTGCCAATTCTAGCTATGGCCTCCAATTTTAAAGACACGCACCTTACATCGTTCCACCGCCTACCAATAGCCGGGATAGCATGGGAGTAGCTGTTGGATTCAATTGTGGAGACCACCTGCTGGTTTTGACCTACGGCGTCTTGAAAGGTAAAAGTCTGGCGTAAAGTGACCGCCGGTCCAAGCCCGGAAGTCGTTGTTATGGTATTCGTCCCCGGCCAGAGCATCGGCAACGCGAACTGATTGTTCTGGACCGTGGTGGTAATTTTCAGTGACGAAAGGCCCACCGAAGCCGCGTCTTTGGCTGCGTTCATCTTCACCCGAATCAGATAGGAGTACCTCCCAAATGGATTCCCGTTAGGAATGGGATTCGGCGGATTCTTAACACTCCAGGCTGGTGCGAAGTCGACCGTGGAGTCTATGGCTCCGGTAGCGGACGCCGTCCATGCCGTGACCCAAGTGTTGCCCTGGTCTGTGGAAATGTCTATTTGGAGCGTGTCGGAAGCGCCCCGCATTCCCTGAGCGCGAAATTGTGCTCCAGAGATGATATAGGGCGTTTGTATTTGAAACGTGAAAACAGCGTCCTTTGTAACCGTCGCCGGGTGGATGGCTGGATAAGATTTGTCTATCACGTTGTCTGCCGCGTTGTAGAGCCCTCTGCGCCAGCCGTTGGAAGTGAAGTCGGGCGCGTACTCAAAAACAGCATTCCCGTATCCCACCGTGTACGGACCATGTTCAAAGTTTGTCTTCCCCTGGTCTCCCCAATTATTCTGGTAGGGCTTCCCGACGTTTCCCCAGTAAAAAGTTACCGATTCTCCCTGGCGCAAATTGTAGGATGAGGAATATGTTGATGGAGTAAGATGGGGAGAGTGAGTCCACTGTTCCAACCCAGGCACTCCGTAGGCGCTGTGAGCCATATATCATTTTGAGGGTCTTTTGATCAGACTCGCATCCGTTCAGAGTTCCAAAGGACTCGCGATGTGTTTCCCGGTGCGGTCGCGAGCAAAAAAACCCCTGGATACATCAAAGAGATGCCAGCGCCCAATCCCGTCGAGATCTGTCCAGTAGGCATCTGCTTGAGTGTGAGTCATGATATAGAGTTTTTCGGCGCGCCCCCCGATGGCCCGGTAGCTCTGTTCGAAAGCCCGCACAAGCCCGTCGCACCAGTGGGCGCCATAGACGTTCAGAATTCGCAGGCCATCGGTGATGTGCCGGTTTCCCGTGGCAGGTTCATCGGGATCGTTGCCGTCTGTGCGGGAGGTGAAGATTCGGACCATGCGGACGACGGCCAGTGCCTTCTCCTCCTGGGTCGCCGCGCCGAGGATGCGGACTGAGTCGGCGGCGAACGTCGCGAGGCGTGAGGGATCGGGCCAGCGGTCGTTCACCACCTTAACGTTGGCAGCAGTCCCGTCCTTCAGAGGGGAGATTGTGGCCGAGCCCTTCCCGAGCGACCGGGGTAGGATCGCCCATTTCGGCCCTCCTCCGCCGGGCCAGTATGCAGTCATATAAGGATGATTCAGAAGTCCCTTTACCTTATCCCATGCCGCAGATGATCCCGTATACGAGGTCGCCGCCATAAGTATGAAAGGGTAATTCTCAGATACTTGCTGCTGAGTAGTCTCCATGAACCAGTTGGTTAGATTCTGGAAGTCGTATTTGTGGGTTGTATCAAACACCGCCAACGCATCGCCCCATGTCCTAATATAATCGGTTGGATCTGATTTTGCAGCCGTAGGGAAACGCCCCAATCCCATCGCATAGGGATTGAAGTTGGTGTTAGTGAGGCCGTTTATGAAGAAAACAGCAAGGTCGTCGCGTAGTTTGTCTGCCTTATAGCCCAGTTCGGCTGCCCGTCCCAATGAGTACATCATGTAGTCTTGCTCGAACTGCGAAATTCCCATTTGACAGACATCTGTGTTCATTCCATAGGGAGGCAAAGTATCTGCCTGACAGAAAGCTGTACTTCCGGCAAACCACTGCCCTAACGGGGGAAGTTCCCCACCGTTCAAGGTCATCCGTGCACCAGAGACCCAGCCTACCAGCTGAGGGAGATACTTCCGTCCCCATACCCAATTTGCAGTTCCGTAATAATGCCCTGTCGTGATATTGCGAAAACCTTCCCAGATGCCTAAAATATCGTCGATCCAAGCCTGATATCGATCCTTCTCGTATTCATCCGGCATGATCCAATGGAATTGAACGCGGCTTCGAAGCGACCAGGCCATGCCGCGCAATTCATATGGAAAAGAGCCTCCGCTCGTTTTCCTGGGGCCACGCCCCCTTCCGTCCTCAGTCGCAGGCGGTGTATTGGCCACCCAGACCTCATTCCACATTGCCATCTGCTCAAAATACCAATGCTCTCCCGTCAAAAGATATGGGATGTAATTAAACTCGTAGATATGATTGGATTCTTCTTTCCATCCTAAGGATGAACTCGCGCTGTTGAAGGAGACGGGTCCCACAGGGATAGGTGCATCCGTACCGGCAAGAAAGCGGTTTACGTGGTACACCTGCAAATCCGGGCGGGTCATGATAGACATAGGCTTGCCGAAATTTGGCTTCGCAGGATTGCCTTCTCGAAAATGAAGCGGCCAGCTTCCCCCGAGGTCGCAGTTACCGAGAGCCTGTTCCCTTGCTCGATAGTCTCCTGTATATGCCCATCTGATATCCCATGTGGGGAAAGGACCGATCTCGTTTCGAAGGCCTCCCAAATTCATGATGGGTTGGATTTCGCCGGCATCGCCAATTTGTTTGCGGGCTGCGTTCCAGGAAGAATAAGCATTTGCTAATGTCGATTCCGAAATTGGTATGGATGCATCGTAATTGGGCAGCGCTCTGGTTTCAGCTAAATACGCCAGATTGTGGTCCAGATTCAGTTCTATAGGCGGGGTGCCGATCCAGCGGGTTCGTGTCCAACGTGTCCCGGCGCAATGCCGCCAGATATCCTGCACAAAGGTGTAGGTAGAAATCCTGATTTCCTTGTCCGTGATGAAAGGAATATGGTCGATGCTGTCTCCCATGGTAGTGCTGCTATCGATCACCTCAATCTGATACTTCCCATTCGACTTTGCCTTAATGGAAGCAATTAAATTTGCAATGGAGCCACCGGCATAGATATTGAGATTGTCGGCCGGAACGTCGGCCACATTCGTTGTCAGGTATTTAATTCCCCATGCATCTGTTTTTAGGTTCATCCTGCAGGATGAGCCCTTGCCGATGTACCGGATGGAAAAAACGCTCTTTTTGTCCCCCCGCGTATACCACGCCGTCGGCTTTGCATTTCCGATGGTCAGGGTTACCGCATAGTTAAGGTCTTGGAGGGTTTCGGTGTTGCTGTTTTCCCCGATATAGCGTACGTACACCTTGTTGATCTTTGGCCAGAAGGTCGCCTCAAAGATAGGCCGGAAGCTTCGATAGCGATCCCATCCCAAGTCGTAAATCCGGTCGGCCGAGTGGTCTGCGAGGATGATAGTCTGGGCTACCTGTCCGGGAGCCCACTCCGTATAGGATTTTGCCTTGAGCATTGCCCGCGCCGAAGCAGTCAGTATTGTGTCCTGGCTGATCCATATCTGGGCATCAAAATCGTACTTCGATGCCAGCATTTCCATCTGAGTCAGTGGAGTAGTGTTGCCTGAGAATTGGTCTTGAAAGGTGATCTTCACCTTGCTCGAGATAGAAGGGAAATAGTAGAGAGGATGCAGTGCTTCACTGTGCCGTCGGGCCATCGACTCTTCACGTTAGCCTGAGTTGTAAGGGCCAGACCATTGGCGTAAATTTGCGGGTAGTGGAGAATCTCTCCTTGAGCGAATGTTGCCGATCATTACAAAACGTAAAAAAATGGACGGCGGCCGGATGGGTTTAA
>CAZLHW010000398.1:0-4169 GCA_964559085.1 uncultured Acidobacteriota bacterium
TTGTAGTGCCGACCTTTGGGGATGCTTTCCAATAAAACCAACAACTTACGGGCGCCCGCCCCCCCCCCCAGTTGTCAAAGTCGGGTTAAGTTCAACGGCTGCGTCCCTTGTCTGTCTTTGAATCGGAGTTGCTCGACGTGCCTGCCGGGTGTTCTTTCATCAGCCCGCAGGTTTGTGCCGTAGAGTCCCCTGTCTCCAATGTTCGTAGAATACGGCCACGGATACATGCTATGATTCCCGACTTCCATCGGAGGTCTCTTGACTGAATCCATGATCTCTCCCGACAGAGCCGCAAAGCTTCGCACTCTCGCCGCGTTGATGAATACCCGTCATAAAGTGGCCTTTCCCGTGAACGATGCAATGCTGCGCTGTTTTGATCTCGTTTTGACTTCGGAAGAAATCGATTTTCTTCTGCGAATGGGCACCGAGCCCTACAGTTATGAGATGGCGGCATCGGCCGGCGTTGTGTCCGCAGGCGAGTTCAAGACATTTTTCGAAAACCTGATCCGAAAGGGTTTTATATGGCCCAGCGAGACCGGGACCGACAAGGAGTACATACTGCCCGGCATGATGGTGGGATGGTTCGAAGTATACCTCTCCGACGGCGCAGAGACTCCGGTGAAGCGTGAATTCGCGCGTCGTGTGGACGCGATGCTTAAATCCTATGCCCGGCTGAATATGTTTCCGACGCGGGGTCTCATCAACCACCGTTTCAGAAAAGCGGTGCCTTTCCAGACCATATTAGCGCCGGGCTCCGCGCCCGCACCCGGCAGGGGACGCACCATTCCGGTCGGCAAGAAGCTGGATGCGGAGCCCGCCAAAGTCTACCCCGCAAAAACCGTCGAGGCGCTCATTGAGGCGCAGGACGACGGCAATACCATTGCCGTTGTGCACTGCTTTTGCCGCCAGTATCGCAAGATGATCGACCAGGCCTGCCGGTTCGATCATCCCCCTCAATCCTGTATTGCCGTAGGCGCTCTCGGCCGGTACGCGGTAGAGCACGGCGTCGGCCGGTTTATCTCAAAATCGGAGGCAATTTCGCTGCTGCACGAAATGCAGGCTAAGGGCGCCGTCCATCAGGTTTTTCATAAGAATGAGGATTTTCACAATCCCGAGCTGGCGATCTGCAACTGCTGCTGGGATTGCTGCGGCGTCTTCGGTTCCTATAACCGCGGTATCCTTCCGCTGAATCTGCACTGTTACTATGAAGCGCGCCTGGCGGATTCCGCGGCGTGCACCGGCTGCGGCGCCTGCGCCGATTTTTGTCCTGTTCAAGCCATCCGGATGGTGGAGGGCAGATGCACCATCGATCCCGCAACCTGCATCGGCTGCGGCCAATGCCGGATCCATTGCCCCGCGGAAGCCATCTGCCTGATTGAAAACGAGCGGCGCGTATTCCTGCCTCTGAAAAAGAAGACGGAAGCGGGCATCCGGGAATAAGGATTTCAGCGCGGATCGCCGCAGCGTTTTACCGGCCCGATTGCCGGATACAGAACAGCGAGCCGTCGCTGCGCAGAAAAAGGTTTCCGCCGGAAATTGCCGGAGAGGCAATGAAACGCTCATCCAGATTGTTGCGGGCCAGAATCACGGGCTCGCGTCCGGCCTTCAACACGAAGACTTCTCCCGTTTCGCTCACCATGTAAACCTTGCCGTCCGCACCCACGGGCGAGGCATAGAAGATGCCTCCAAGCCGCTGCCGCCAGACCTCTTTGCCCGTTTCAGCATCTATGCAGGTTGCGATGCCGACCTCGTTGGTTACGTAAATCAATCCGTCATAGTAAAGAATGGAGGGCACATAGGAAGCGCCGCCGGCCACCCTCCAGACATAATCGACGGGTTTTATCTCGCCCCGCCCGCCCGGACGGATTGCCATGAAGTCGCTATTGCGGTATCCGCGGATTAGATAAATCACGCCGTTGTGGAAAGCGGCGGAGGGAACCGGCGTTTGCCGCGGACCGCCCGTATACCAAAGAAGCTCGCCGTTGGCCGGATTATAGGCGTCCACGCGTTCGCTGGAATTGACGATCAATTCGTCCCCCTTGGGGCCGTGCGCCACCGTCGGGGTGCAGTGCGAAACGCGACCGGCTCCACGATCCGCCTTCCAGCGCTCTCGCCCGGTGTCTTTATCCAGCGCGATCAGATAGGACTTGGGCGTGTGGTCGCACAACACAATAAGCATATCTCGGTAAAGCGTGGGAGATCCCCCGTGTCCCCATTGCACCTGAAAAGGCGAGTATTCCTTGCCGAGATGACGGGTCCAAACAAGCTTCCCTTCCATATCGAGGGCAATAACCTGCCCGTTGCCGAAGAGCACGTATACGATCTTGCCGTCCGTGACAGGCGTCGGGGTGGCAAGGTTATGTTTTTCATTGAACTCCGGCAACTCTCCGGTTGCAGGCGTACTGTATTTCCAGAGACGACGGCCGCCGGCCCGACTGAACGCTTCAACAACCAGCAGCACCTCGTCTCCGGGCCGCGCTGCCTGCATGTTTCGGCCGCCGATAGGATTTTCCCGGTCGGCCAAGTCCTTGTCGTCGCGCGCAAGCCGAGTGGCTATGCCTTGCCGGATCGGAACACTGCCGGTTTGGGAAGAGACGAACACCTTGTCTCCAAAGACTATCGGAGAGGAGGCGCCAAGTCCTTCGAGCGGCGCCTTCCATGCAATATTTTCAGTGGTACTCCACCGGGAGGGCAGCCCTTTTTCTCCTGATATGCCGTTGCTGTGCGGTCCGCGCCATTGAGGCCAATCTTCAGCCTGCAGAGCGGAAAGCAATAGCAAGGGCATCAAAACCATAAGCCGGCGAGACATACGTTTAGAATGGCAGGACCCGGGCAGATAGTCAATCGCTGTGCGGAATGGGTTATTTCCGATTTTTTTGAATCAGATTGAGCGGAAGGCAGTTTGAATAGGAGCGGGGATGCTGCCTCTCAAGATGCCGGCAACGCGCTTCAGATAACAATTAGCCGTTCACGAACAGCCGATAACCAATTTCCAGATTTTAGTTAAATATCGGATACCTACTATGAATGGGATTCGGGTATCATGGGGTGCGCCCGGAACGCTCCGGGCATAACCCAAGCGAGTGAGCTGTTTTTGAGGAGGTATTCATGAGCACAGCCTATGATTTTTTAAAAGCCAACCAGGTATTCCATCTGGCAACGGTGGATGGAACCAAGGCCAGAGTTCGCCCCTTCGGCTTTGTTATGAAAAGAAACAATGCGCTTTACTTCTGCACAAACAAATCGAAGGATGTCTATAAACAGATGGTGGCCTGTCCGGAAGTGGAGATGTCTGCCATGTCTTCTGACGGCAAATGGCTGCGCCTGAGGGGTAAAGTGGAATTCGATGAAAGCCGCGACGCAAAAGCACAGGCTTTCGCAGAAGCCGCCATGCTGCTGCAGATCTATCCCAAAGGGGCCGACGATGAAATTTTTGTGACCTTCTTTCTAAAGGATGCGGAAGCGACGCTGTACTCGTTTACGGGGGCGCCTCAGAAGCTGCCGCTTTTTTAGCATCTGAAAAGAATTCGAGATTCGGGATTGGCGATTCGAGATTGAAACAGCTGCATCCTTTCATCGCAAGTCCCGAATCTCGAACCCTCGGAAACGAGAATTATTCCAAAATTTCGCTGATCTGGAATTGCGGCTGTACATTCGTGAAGTTGACAAGGGCGGCGGCCAGCTCCGGATCATGCGCCTGAAGTCCCCGCTGCATATCCTCCACCGTTTTAAAAACTAGATGACCCACGGCCATGTAAGGAGACTCCCCCACTCCCTTGTTCACCTCGGAATGTAGTAATCCGAATGGATCCAGAAGTTTGTGGGCGAGATCCATGTGTTTTGTTTTATAGTAGTCAAAATTGCATGTTCCGCCTTTTGGATACAGGCCTGATCCTCGGATCATTGCCGGATTCTCCTATGCTGAAAATTTTAGACACTTCTCACGCCTCATCTTCCACAGGGAGATGATTCTATATCCAAATCACCGGAACTCATAACCGGAAGACTCGAAGTTTTGCTTTTTCGACTAATCGGGTATGATGAACCCACCAATGAGGGGAGGGCAGCAGGCATGAAAGGTTTCTTGGCGATTGCGTTGCTTCTGGCGTGTGCATGGGGTTTCGCGGCGTCGGAAGGTGATTGGCCTTACTGGCGGGGACCGGCGGCAG
>CAZLHW010000399.1:0-4169 GCA_964559085.1 uncultured Acidobacteriota bacterium
TCGCCGTGGTCGGCCCGATCATAGTGGCGGGAATCGTGTGCCTGTACCTGATCCGCTGGCGCATCAACCTGCTGACGATGGGCGAAGAGGATGCCCGCTCTCTGGGTGTGGACACGGCCAGGATACGCGGAGTCATCATCCTCAGCGCCACTTTTATTTCGGCCGCCGCCGTCTGCATCAGCGGCATCATCGGATGGGGCGGCCTGGTGATCCCTCATATCGGCCGCATCCTGGTCGGCGCCGACAACAAGCACCTGCTGCCGGTCGCGACCCTGATCGGCGCAATCTATCTGGTCGCGGTGGACACGATCGCGCGCACGGCCATCGAGACCGAGATTCCCATCGGAATTCTGACCGCTATGGTGGGCGCCCCGGTATTCGCCTATCTGCTGCGAAAAAATCGGCCGGGCTGGTGATCCATGACGATTCGAATTCAAGCCGAGGCCATTTCCTTCAGTTACAGCGGCGATACATCAAAGTCCGTATTCCGCGATGTCTCCCTCGCTGTTCATTCCGGTGAGGTCTTCTGTCTGCTGGGGCCGAACGGCATCGGAAAATCGACGCTGTTAAAATGCCTGAGCAATATTCTGCATATTCAGCACGGCCGCATTCTGCTGAATGGGAAAAGCCTGTCGGGCTTGAAGCTGACCGATGTGGCAAAGCACATCGGCTATGTGCCGCAGGGATTGACCTCCGCGTTCCCATTCCGAATCAAGGACATCATTATTATGGGCCGCGCCCCGCATCTCAGCCTCCTGGCGTCCCCTTCCCGCGCCGACATGGAAATCGCCTACGGGGCGATGGAGACGGTCGGCATCGCGCACCTCGCCGACCGGCCCTGCAACGGCGTCAGCGGCGGCGAATGGCAATTGGCCCTGATTGCGCGCGCCCTGGTGCAGCAGCCGCAGATCCTGCTGCTCGACGAGCCCACCTCGCATCTCGACATGGGGAATCAGATGAAAATTCTCCGCGTGATCAAAAACCTCTCCGAGGGCGGCATGACAATCGTGATGGCGTCGCATTTCCCCGATCATGCATTTCTGGTGTCGAGTGTCGTCGCAATTCTCAAAGACGGCCGGATCTCCAGTGTCGGAGCGCCGGATGCGGTGATTACCGAAGAGAGCATGAAGGCAACCTACGACGTGGATGTCCGGATCGTGCAGCTCGAGGATGGGGGGCTCCGCAAAGCGTGCTTCCCCTCACTGCTAGCCGCGAATTGCTCGAATTCCGCGAAATAAAATCTAATTTGTGTAATTCGTGAAATTGGCGGCTCTTGATTCAGCCTGGCGGATGCGATTGCGTATGAAGAGCCGGGCATATTTTACCCGGCCGATGAAGCGATAATTCTCCTTCACGAACCGGGCTAATTCAATCGGGAGCGGGATGTCGGTTTCCGGGTCGAAATTC
This sequence comes from uncultured Acidobacteriota bacterium, assembly GCA_964559085.1. GTDB lineage: Bacteria > Acidobacteriota > UBA6911 > UBA6911 > UBA6911 > UBA6911. The sequence goes on from CAZLHW010000399.1 coordinate 1,408, forward strand.
ACTGCCGGGGCCGTCGCGCGCAGATCCGCCATGACTTCCGTGATCATCGACCGGTTCACCTCAAACGGGCGGTTGTAAAACCAGTTGCTGCAGGGCTGCCTGTCCGCGAGAAAGTAAATCTGGCTCGACCGTCCCCATTCATACACACATTCGTCGGGCCGGCTTTGCGTCGCGACCGCCTGCGCGATGGCCGGCGCATCAATCGCATTGTCCGCGTAATCACGGAATGTGTACTGTACTTCGAATCGGTCCTGCGCCGTCGACCGCGTATACGCAAAAAGCAGCGAAGCCATTGTCAACAGCGCGGCCGCTGCGAAACCGGCTCGCACAGCGCGCGAGCCTTTTTGCCACCAGGCAATCACGGGATCCATTCCCAATGCTCCGGCTATTGCCGCGGCCGGCAGCAGCTGGATGGAATAATGCGCCGACCCTTTCCCCATGATCTGCGCGGCGGCTTCGGAAAACACGAGGAAGGTGAGGACAAGCCACGAGCGGCGGTCTCTTCGCTTCCACAGAACCCATGCTCCGACCACGGCTAGGATCCAGAAGAGCACTCCCCCAGCCAGCGGCCCGGGCTCGATAAAAAGAGGCGGCACGAGCTTCAGCCAGAAGGAATGCTCGGCCACCCAGCGGACATTGAAGCCGAACATCGCAAACCACAAATCGTACAACGCGCCGTGCGCGGCGAAGTACGCAACAAAGGGGAGCGCGCCAAGGATGCCGCCTGCAGCCAGCGCGCCCATGGCGCGGACCAGGGCCCGGCGCTCCATGGGACGGCGCATCCAGATGCCGGTTAGCCAGACGGCATACCCGGCGAATGCAAGAATCGCCGACTGCCGTGTAAAAACAGCCAGCGATGTTAAAAACCCGGCCGACAGAAACCATCCGCTGCGGGCTTTCCCGATTCCCTCGGTCCAGGCCCAGAATCCCGCCGCGAGCGGCAGCAGCATGAACACTTCGGCGTTTGCCGTCACCTGAAGGTAAAGATTGGAGAAGGAGAGAGCATACAGCGCGGCGGCCCGGGTCGCCGTACGCCGGTCAAAAAGTTTTCCGGCCGCGGCCCATACAAAAGGCAGGCTGAGGGCCGCAGCAAAGGCGGCCATCATGTGCGGTGCCAGAGTGCTTTCGCCCAGCCATGCGAACGATGCAATGTACCAGGCAAACAGCAGCGGACCTTTGTTGTCCCAGAGATCGCGGTATGGAAGCTGCCCATTCATCCAGCCGCGCGCGATGGTGGCATAGGTGCCCTGATCGCGCTCAAACGGCGCATGGAACAACGGCATCAGGAAAAGAAATATCAGTACGGCGAGGAAAATCAGGAGAAAGACGGGACGCAGGCGATCCATTTTTTCTTCGGGTGTATGCATTCAAATCCTGTTTCGGCAGAGCCGGAGGCCTCTTCGCATTTGTTTTGCGTTCTTCGCGACCTCGCGGTCAAGACGTCCGAACCGCCGAGGCGCAAAGGCCGCAAAGAGCAGACGCCGGCATTCTACTGTGGAGCGATATTTGTAAACAAGGAGCTTCAATTAATGCATTCCTGAGTTATTCCGGCTATGATGCACTTTTCATAGGAAAAGGAGCATAAAGTTTATGTTGAAGCGATGGATACTTCTAGCGTCTGCCTTCCTTTGCACTCTGCCCGCTGCAACTTTCGCGCAGCCGTCTCTCAAGGACGCTTTTAAAAATCATTTCCGCATCGGCGCCGCGTTGAATCCGGGACACTTTACCGAAACAGACTCGATCGGTTCAGCCCTGGTGAAAAAACACTTCAACACCATCACGCCGGAAAACCACATGAAGTGGGAGATGATTCACCCGCGCCCGGATGCAGGCGCCGCCGGCTACGACTTCACGAACGCCGATCGCTACGTGGAATTCGGCGAGAAAAACGGCATGTTTATCATAGGCCATTGCCTGGTGTGGCACAGCCAGACGCCGCGCTGGGTTTTTCAGGATGCGGACGGCAAGCCGCTGGACCGCGCCGCGCTCCTCGCGCGCATGCGCGAACATATTTCCACCGTGGTGGGCCGCTATAAAGGCCGCGTGCACGGATGGGATGTCGTCAACGAGGCGCTGAATGAAGACGGCACTCTGCGGCAATCCCAGTGGCTCAAAATCATCGGCGAAGACTACATCGCCCGCGCCTTTGAATACGCGCACGAAGCCGATCCGAAGGCCGAGCTGTATTACAACGATTACAATCTCGAATACGAAGCCAAGCGCAACGGCGCCATAGAACTGGTCAAAAAGCTGCAGCAGCAGGGCATCAAAATCACCGCAATAGGGACTCAAAACCATAACAAGCTGGACCGGCCCTCCGCGCAGCAGCTGGACGATACGCTGAAGGCGTTCAAGGAGCTCGGTGTAAAGATTGTTGTGACGGAATTGGATGTGGATGTCCTGCCGGACGTTACCCGGCAGCCGACGGCGGATGTTTCCATGCGTGCCAAGGCCACGGCGGAATCCAATCCCTATACGGCCGGGCTTCCGGATGAAATACAAAACGCGTTTGCAAAGCGCTATGCGGAGATTTTCGCCGTGCTCCTGAAACACAAGGACGCGGTCACGCGCGTGACCTTTTGGGGCGTCACCGACCGGGAATCCTGGTTGAACAATTTCCCGGCATTCGGGCGGACCAACTACCCGCTGTTGTTCGACCGCGAAGGAAAACCCAAGCCTGCCTTCGACGCGGTTCTGAAACAGGCTCTGAATTACGGCATGGGTGGAAAATAGATTCCTGCCGCCCTTGAGATTCGAGATTC
>CAZLHW010000400.1:0-4159 GCA_964559085.1 uncultured Acidobacteriota bacterium
CGAGAAGCGGGTTTTGCACCCTCCGCCCCATCCGGGATGTCCTAATCTTCAAGCCACCGCACCTTCTTTCCGGATTCCTTGCGCTTGTATTTTTTGCAATCCTTGCCAACCTCGCATTCGGGCAATTCCATCCGGGTTTTGCGAAACAACCGGTAGCGCACACCATGAGCTTCTGGAACTTTGGTGGAATGGTTTTGGCCGGGTTGGCGTTCGCGCTTGCCGGCGGCTGCCCCGGGCGACAGCTTTTCCTGGCGGGTGAGGGCGACGGGGATGCGGCGGTTTTTGTTTTAGGAATGATTACGGGTGCCGCCATTTCCCACAATTTCGGCCTCGCAAGCTCTACGGAAGGCATAGGTCCTTACGGGATACAAGCTGTAATTATTGGACTGTTGGTTTGCCTTTTCATCGGCTTTACCATGAGAAAACAAGCGGCCTGAGTAAAGGAGGATGCGTATGAGTTCCGTCGTCGATGCGCGAGGGCTTTCCTGCCCGCAACCCGTTTTGTTAACGGTTAATGAAATCAAAAAAATTCAGAAAGGCGAGATTGTTGTACTCGTGGACACAGACACTTCAAAAGAAAATGTTTCCCGTGCGGCAGCCTCAAAAGGGTGGACGGTAAAGAATGTGGAACCGGAAGGTTCCGGCTATCGCATGCTTCTAATCAAAGAATAAGCGGTGTTCTCTTTACAATTCCGAACGACAGGATGCTTCCGGTTTGAGGGAGGCAGAACGTTTGGGACAGATTGCCGCATCAGAAGGGATCGGCGCTATGATTTATCTGGATAACGCAGCAACCTCGTGGCCCAAACGTCCGGACGTGATCCGGGCAATGACCGATTTCTTGCAAAGCGCCGGGGGCAACCCCGGACGCTCTGGGCACCGGTTGTCGGTTGCCGCCGGACGTATCATCTACGATACGCGCGATGCTCTGGCCGAGTTGTTCCACGCACCGGATCCGACGCGGATCATATTCACGGTCAATGGAACGTACGCCATCAACCTTGGACTTCAGGGATTATTGCGTCCGGGCGATCATGTTGTCACCAGCGGGATTGAACACAACGCCGTCATGCGTCCGCTGCGTTTTCTGGAGAAAAAAGGCGTCCGTTTAACGGTTGTTCCCTGCGCCCAGGATGGCACGCTTGATCTCCATGATGTTGAACAAGCCATCCGGCCCGGGACGCGCCTGGTAGCCGTCACCCATGCCAGCAATGTTATGGGAACCATTCTGCCGATTAGCGAAATCTCAAGACTGGCGCACCGCGCGGGAGCCTGGATGCTCGTCGATGCCGCGCAAACGGCCGGAGTTGTCCCGATTGATGTCCAATCGATGGGCATCGACCTTTTGGCATTTACGGGCCATAAGGGATTGCAGGGGCCTCCCGGAACCGGCGGTCTGGTAATCGGGGAACGTGTCCCCGCCCGGGAGATGCAACCACTGGTGTGCGGAGGACCGGGCAGCCGCTCCGAATTTGAACTCCAGCCGGAGGATTGCCCCGACAAGTTAGAAAGCGGAACTCTCAACGGCGCCGGCATTGCCGGCCTTGGTGCCGGCGTACAATGGATTTTAAAAGAGGGAGTGGACTCCATCCGGCGCCATGAGTCGGCATTGGCGGAGCAATTAATGGAAGGCCTTGCGCGGTTCCCGGAGCTCACCGTCTACGGTCCCCCTCGTATCGAGGACAGGGTGGCGATTGTCTCCTTTACGGCTGCGGGGCGCCGCGTGTCTGAGATCGGGTTGCGCTTGGATGAGGAATATGGAATCATGAGCCGCGTCGGACTTCATTGTGCGCCGGCTGCGCATCGGACGATAGGCACTTTCCCCGAGGGAACCGTGCGGTTCGCGCCGGGAATCCAGACAACAAGCGAAGAGATCCGCTTGTCCATTGATGCGCTCAGGAATATTTTAAGGCGCTAAGAACGTGTCCGAGAATTAGGAAATGTCGCGCGCAAGCCCCTTGCGCCCAGAGGGTTCCGGCGGCGCGTGGGCATCGGCTTCGTTGGCGCTCCTCGACGAGGCGCCAATATCGCCTGCGTCGCGCCGGCTCGCGTCCGTCCGCGCGGCGCTCGGAACGCGGCACATCCTGATTCTCGGACACGTTCCTGGAGTAATTGAGAAGAGCATGCCGGATACCATCGTCTACGGAGTCGTTTTATTTCATACCAGTTCCGCCGCGCTCCGGGCGGAAAAAGTTCTTCTCAAGCATGGGTTATCCATCAAAATGATCCCCACCCCGCGGCAATTCTCCAGCGACTGCGGCGTTTCGCTGCGATTCAACTGGAAAGATGAAACACAGGTGCGCGCACTGCTGGAATCCGCGCAGGTGGAGATGGGGCCCATCCATGCTATGAAATGAATGCGTGCTGCGCATGCGGAAGGCGCATGGGGCGAGAGAAGATTCATTCCCATCTTTGGGAAGCACTATCGGATCTCAACCGGTTATCCAATATATTAACCTGCAAAAGGTCGGATAGCTGCGATTTCGCGTACCGCATCGATTGCAAGATCGATTTCTTTATCCGTATTGAAAGGTCCCAGGCTGAACCGAATCGTTCCCGAAAGCTTGTCTGTCCCCAGTTGTTCATGAGCCAAAGGGGCGCATTGAAGACCCGTACGGCAGGCAATCCCGTAATCGGCATCCAGTATCGCGCCGACGTCCGAGGCTTCCCAGCCTCTGATGTTAAAGCTCAAAACGGCGTTTCGATTGTTGTCGCCGTTTGCGCAATAAACGATGACCCCGTCGATTTCGAGGAGGCCGTCGCGCAATCGGCTCCAAAGCTGCATTTCCCGCTTGTGGATCTCGTCGAGCCCCTTGGCCTGGATCCACTTCTGGCCTGCGTGCAATCCTGCAATCCCAACAATATTCTGTGTTCCACACTCAAGGCGATACGGGAATTCTTCGAGGTGGCGCCTTTTTGCAGAATCCACTCCTGTTCCGCCGAATCGAGTTGTGCGAATCGGAACCCCTTCCGCTACATAAGACCCGCCGATGCCGGTGGGGCCGAGCAGGCTCTTATGGCCGGTGAATGCAAGCAGATCGATATGCATTGCCTGGACATCGATGGGTGTTATCCCGGCGGTCTGGCTCGCGTCCACGGCGAAATAAACTCCGGCTTCCCTGCAGATTTTCCCCACTGCGGCAATCGGCTGAACAGTCCCGAGGACATTGGAGGCATGGTTAAGCATAACCATCTTGGTATTGGCTTTAATGGCTGTTCTGACATCCTGCGGGTCGATGTATCCCCTTTGGCAAAACGGGATATAGGTAACCTCAATCCCGCCTTCCTGTTCCAGATGATATAAAGGGCGCAGCACGGAATTGTGTTCAAGACGACTGGTGATTACATGATCGCCCGGGGAAAGCATTCCCTGAAGAATCATGTTCAGAGAGTCGCTTGCGTTATAGCTGAAGGTAAGGCGATTGGGGTCTGTTCCATTGAAGAGCCGGCAGAGCATTTGGCGCGTCTGGTGTACCAGGATGGTGGTCTCCATGGCGAGGTCATGGCCGGAACGACCCGGATTGCCGCCGCAGGATTGATAGAAGTGATGCATGAATTCATATACTTCTTTGGGTTTGGGATAGGTTGTGGCTGCATTATCCAGGTAAATCCGGTTCGTCATTTTTCCTCCGGGTGCGCAAAACTCCTTGAACAACGGATCAGTTTTGTAGCATACTCGCCCTGCTACGATGAATATAAAACCGCTGTATACCTTTTCCGGCTTCACCTGAGTCCGACAATTCTGACGTCGGTTCGCCGTACCCTATTTTCCCCACCCATTTAAGCCGGTACGAGCTGCATGGGTTCATCCTGAAAGTCCGGTCCCCTCTCCGGATTGGCGCCTAATGGATTTGGCCGGTTCAATGCATCGGGTGCTCATTTTGGCGGGCAATTAATTCGCCATGAATAACTTGGATCAGAATAATTTGTTTTTTGCCGGAATTGATGTGGGGTCCCTTTCCACCAAAGCCGTCTTGCTGAACGGGCAGGGAATTCAGTCCCATTGCACCATTCCGACCGGTTCCAATCCCAGGCAGGCAGGAGAAAGGGCATTCCAAAGCGCTCTTGATTTGAGCGGCCTCGGCAAGGAACAGGTGTCCTATGCGGTGGGAACCGGCTATGGGAGGGTTATTCTTCCTTTCGTGAATCGTACGGTGAC
>CAZLHW010000401.1:0-4151 GCA_964559085.1 uncultured Acidobacteriota bacterium
GCTTGTCTCGCGGTTTGTGGAAGCAACACCTGACGGTGTTTCGCGCATGGGTTTATTCTATGTCGCAAATCTGGCAGGAGCAGTAATCGGGTGTCTTTCGGCAGGTTTTTTTCTTCTACGCCTTTACGATATTTTTATCGCCACCTATGCCGCAGCGGGAATCAACTTCCTGGTATGCCTGTCGGCTTTTGCCCTGGCTCGACGGGCCCGCGCTCCACGTTCTCCTGAAGAGACGCCCGCCTGCAGCCGGGATTCGAGTTCTCCCTATTCCCTCCTCATCTATGCAGCCATCGCTCTCTCCGGGTTCAGCGCTTTAGGAGCCGAAGTTGTCTGGACGCGTCTCTTGTCCCTTCTTCTTGGCGGCACCGTCTATTCTTTTTCCATTATCCTATCAGTATTTCTAGTGGGCCTCGGCATTGGGAGCGGTGCGGGCGCCCATCTTGCTCGCAGCTGCGCCAATCCTCGTAAAGCCCTCGCAGCCGGCCAGATCCTCCTCATGATAGGCATTGCTTGGGCTGCTTTCATGATTTCCCGATCGCTCCCCTATTGGCCCGTCAATCCCAGCATGTACACCGGCGATCTGGGCCCGTGGCATTTGTTCCAGCTGGATATTCTGCGCACGGCGTGGGCAGTGCTGCCTTCCACGCTCTTATGGGGTGCAAGCTTTCCTCTGGCAATCGCCTCGGTTGCAGTTCCCGGCCGGGATCCCGGCCGTATCGTAGGAGGACTGTATGCATCCAATACAATAGGCGCCATCGCAGGCTCCTTGGGATTCAGCCTTTTTGTCATTCCGCAATTCGGGACTCAAACGGCGGAGCGCCTGCTGATACTGGCCGCTGCGGCGGCCGCCTTTATTGCGTTTGTCGCTTCGGCTGCGGTTCGACTGCGCCGGCATGCAGAAACTTCATCCCGCTGGAGATTTTCCTTCTCCAGCCTCTTGTTCTCGATTGTCTCGCTTCTTGTGGTCGCATGGTTGGTGGATGCAGTTCCCAGGATTCCCTGGATGCTGGTTGCCTGGGGACGCTTTTCGGCAACCTACATGGCGCAGGCCGCCCCCGACATTATTCATGAAAGCGAAGAGCCACCGCAGGGCAACAGCCCCTCTTTGTGGTATTGCACATACATGGGCGAAGGAATGAATGCTTCGGTGGCCGTGACAAAAACGGCGGCCGGCACCAAGTTTTTTCATGGCGCCGGCAAGGTGCAGGCATCCACCCTTCCTCAGGATATGCGTTTGCAGCGGATGCTTGGGCATCTTTCAGTTCTTGCCTGCTCCGACCCCGGTACCGTCAAGGACATTCTTGTTGTAGCCTGCGGCGCCGGCGTAACTGCGGGCTCTTTTGTACCCTACCCTACCGTGCAAAAAATTGTCATCTGCGATATAGAGCCGCTCGTGCCCCAAGTCGTCGCCCCCATGTTCGGCCCGCAAAATTACCACGTTGTTGACGGCATTGCGAAACAGAACCCACTGTCGGTGAACGGCAAAGAAGTTTCGGTTATATATGATGACGGCCGCCATTACATCCGCACGTTGCCGGAGACTGTGAAATTCGACGTGATCACATCCGATCCGGTGGATCCCTGGGTTAAGGGCAGCGCAGCCTTGAATACCGTTGAATATTATGAAATGTGCAAGCGCCATCTTAAGCCTGGGGGAATTATGAGCCTCTGGATGCCTTTTTATGAAAGCGATGGGGCCGCAACAAAAAGCCTGATTGCCACATTCTTTGAAGTCTTCCCGAACGGACTGCTTTTCAGCAATGACGAGCATCTTGAAGGCTATGACGCCGTGCTTATCGGGCAGGCGGACTCGTCACCCATAAATTTGGATTCCCTGCAGGCATTGCTGGATAAACCTGATTATGCTGCAGTTCGCGAATCGCTGAAGGAAGTCGGGTTCGGCTCCCGCGTCACGCACCCTGAAAGCCCGAATCGGGAACTCCTGATGGACCTCTTTTCAACCTTTGCAGGTCAAGCATCCGGACTTCGCAGCTGGCTCCTGAACGCTCAAATAAACCGTGACAGGAATCTGCGCCTGCAATATCTGGCCGGAATGAACATAAATTCCTACATCGGCACAAAGATTCTGCACCATATTTTCGCCTGCTATACTTTTCCGAAAAATGTGTTCCTGGGATCGCCGCAACGGCTGAGCCTGTTCAGGGAAGCGCTTGCGGAAAAGGGGCGCCGGTAAATGGAGGATGAGGGAGGATTCGCCCCTTACCCTCCCGGTTCGGATTCAGGCAAGCCTTTCACAGAAACAGCCGGCGACTGGTTAAGACCAGAGCAGGTGATCTTCCCGGGTCGGTTTATGCTCCATTTTCGCCAGTCTTCTTGGAGCCGTCTCCACATAGAAAATCGAAAGAATGGCCACGACCAGGCCGCAAAGAGACGCCATCCACATGGGGGCGAAGAGGTTAAACTTATCGCTGAGCATGCCTGCGAGAGTCGGCATCAGGGCCGCCCCCAGGATCTCTCCGATTGATACCGGGAGAGAAACAGCCGTACCCGCAATTTCCGGGGGAACAGATTCAGCCGGCAACGTCCCAAGTACTATCGGATACATGCCGGCTCCAAAGAATCCCCATAAAAAGAAAAGCACACCAAAAAATGCGGCGCCGCTTCCGATGGGCAGGCTTGAAACCCCGAAGCCGAAACCGGCGCACAACAGAGAAGTGATAACCAGCGTTCGTTTGCGTCCAATGGCGTCCGACAACGCACCGATAAGGTACTCACCTAAAAACCCCCCGACACCGGAGGCGGCGATAATAAGGCCTATCCAGCCGACGCTGAAATTGTGCACTCGCGTGAGAAACAACGACGCAAACGCGGTAAACATATAGAGCCACCCCATTACAGGAATGCAGCTGATGGAGGAAAGCAGCACATTCTTGTACTTAAGCACATCCCGCAAACGAACGCGGTCGGCATCTTTTTCCTTGCTCGCCGCCTTTCCTTCTTTCCGACGTTTGATGGCTTCCGCAACCGACGGGGATTCATGCATGACGAAATGCAAAATGACGGCGATCACGATCGCCGTAATGGAAATGACATAGAACACGGGCCGCCAGGAACCGAACCTTTCCAGAAGGTACACGGCAATCTGCGAGCCTACGCCGATACCGACGAGCATATACGAACCCGTAACCAACCCTGCACACATGGCTCGGCGATGCTCCGGCACCTCTTCCGACAGCACTCCCATTGCCACGGGGTAGGGGCCTCCCTCAAAAAACCCGAGGAAGCCGCGCACCGTGAGCATCTGCGCGACGTTCTGAACCAATCCGGTTACCCACGAAAAAAATGCGGCAAACAGCGTGCAACAAACGAGCACAGGACGTCGTCCATAGCGGTCTCCGATTGCCGCCCACGCTATAGTGGAAAGCGCCCACACCAATCCGGTGATCGCAACCACATAGCCCACTTGTGTGTACGTAAGCTTCAAGTCCTCCTGAATCCAAGGCATGACGATGGAAATGATGATCCTCTGCGTACCAAGGAAACCCCACATCAAACAAAGAAGCAGTGTCAATTTCTGGTAATACTTCATAGCTCATCCCGCATTAGAGGAGGGTTAAAATCCATGCGCAACCTGAAATCTGCCTTTTGAAATGGAACCAGCTGCCAAGGGCCCTAGCCTTACCCAATGCCGACAATGTGTCAAGCATAATGTATAAAAAGAGATACAGGCTTGCGGTCCTTTATTGCCGCGCCGACATTGCCGGCCTTTTAAGGGATATTGAATCATTTGAGAATAGACGGAAGGCGATTACAATGACTCTTTGAGTACCCGGGTCACAAGGCAACTGCACGAGGCGGCCATGAAGAGTCTCCTGAATAAGACCGTGAAGGAAATCCGCGAGTATTTCCTTTCCGAGGATCCTGCGGTTTCAGAAGAAACCTTGGCGGAGCTTGAGCGGGATCCAAGAAGCGCCGTTCGGCAGCTGGCCCGCAGTCTTCGCAATCTAAATGCCCGGCGGCAGCAGGAAAACGTGCGCCTGGAGCAGTTGCTTCAGTTCGAGTCGGAGCTTTGGAAGCGCGGCTATACCTGTATCGCGGGCGTTGACGAAGCGGGCATGGCCCCTTTGGCAGGACCTGTGGTTGCAGCGGCCGTTATCGTGATGCCTCTCTCCCTTTCCTGCTCCATCCAA
>CAZLHW010000402.1:0-4133 GCA_964559085.1 uncultured Acidobacteriota bacterium
GCTTCCAGAAACCTCTCATGATACCTGCTGTGGGGGTGGGTCATGACGGCCTTGGCATACCCGGCCCGCACGCTTTCTTCATTTAACATCCTTCCATCGGACAGATACGCGTATCCCTGGAGTACACCCTCCTGATTCCTCATGGGGATGTCGAAGGTGATGGCAACGAAATCTCCCTTTCTGACAATCCTTTCAACAAAACGTTTGGCGTCGATCCCCTTTGATGTAATATCGAGCAGACTTTCTCCCAGCCGTCTCGAGTCGACCTCAGCCTTCCTGTTCATGCAGCTTTCCGGGGCATCGATACCGGTCAGGTTTATCAATTCCTTCTTGCCGTTATACTCAATCATGAGCGTATCGCCGTCCACAACATCAAGAACTGAAGCGGTATCCTGGGCGTAGAGGGTCAGGACCACGAGAAGGCAGAAGATGACAAGAGCAACGATGAGAAAAAGTTTTGTTCGCGGCAATGGTTTCATAAAAACTCACCTCGCGGCCTCATGGGCCGCACCATGGACTATTATACCAGAACATCCGGCAATGGTCCAAGAGATGAGGAAAAAAAAGAACAGCCCTGATCCCCGTGCCCGATTTTCCTTGACGGACCCCATATATAGTGGGTATAGTGATATCTCACACTACATATAGTGCTTTATTCACGAAAATGTATCCTATGTCGACAATAAGTAACCTATTTATAAGGAGATAGCGATGGCCCAGATACTGTTGGTGGATGATGACCAGGACTTGATCGAAATGAACCGGACCGTGTTCTCTCAGCGCGGGCATACTGTGATCGTGGCCTATTCCGCGGCGGAAGCAAAAAAGCTCGCTCAATCCAATCCGCCTGAACTGGCGGTGCTGGATGTCATGATGGAAGACAAAACCGTGGGATTTGAGCTTGCCCGAAATCTGCACGCGATGTACCCCGAAATGCCTATGATCATGCTGACCGGGATCAGCAAGGAAATGGGTTTGGGCTACACCTTTCAACCGGATGAGACCTGGCTTCCGGTAAGCAAATTCCTTGAAAAACCCGTCAACCCGCGCGTTCTTGCGGATGAGGCCGAGAAACTTCTGGAAGGCAAAAATTAAACCGAAAGGCGATTGAAGTGGAGATCCTGCAGATCCTCATAGTTGATGATGAATACGGCATGCGTCGCGGCGCCGAACGCGCTCTGCGGGATATCACCATGAATTTGCCCGACATCAACGGCGAAGTCCGGTTCAACATTCGGACCGCCGCCAGCGGCGGTGAGCTGGAAGAAAAGATGAAGGAGGGGCCGACCGATATTCTCGTTCTCGACCATAAGCTGCCGGATACAACCGGTTTGGATATCCTGGATCGGCTGAACAAAGAATCGCGGGACATTTTGACGATTATGATCACGGCCTATGCCTCTCTGGATACGGCCGTGACCGCTACGCGCCGCGGCGCCTATGATTTTCTGGCCAAACCTTTTACGCCGGAGGAGCTGCGCGGCGCGGTGCGCAAGGCTGCAAAGCATCTCATCCTTCAGCGACAGGCTCGCCGCCTTGCCGAAGAAAAACGGCAAGTGCGTTTTCAGTTCATTTCAGTCCTTGCCCACGAAATGAAATCACCCATTTCGGCCATCGAAGGCTACCTCCAGATGATCCGCGAGCGTGCGGTCGGCAATAAGCTGGAGGACTACGATCACATGGTGGATCGTTGCCTCCTGCGTATTGAAGGAATGCGGAAACTGATTTCGGATCTGTTGGACCTCACATCCATCGAATCCGGACAACGGCAGCGCACAATCGCGTCCGTGGATCTGGCAGAGGTCGCGCGCCAGTCGGTCGAAAATGTAAAACCGGAAGCAGAGCGGCGCGGCATTTCCATCAAGCTCGAAATGCCGGCCAGCCTGCGCATGGAAGCGGATCGTACGGAAATGGAGATGGTTTTCAACAACCTCATCTCCAATGCCGTCAAATACAACCGTGATAACGGAAGCGTCCTTATCGAGGTTGGCATGACGGGTGATGAGGTTCGCATCCAGGTGCAGGATACGGGCATCGGGATGACGCCGGAGGAAACCCGGCGCTTGTTCAGCGATTTCTCCAGAATTAAAAACGAAAAAACCCGCCATATTCTCGGAAGTGGCCTGGGTTTGTCCACGCTTAAAAAAATCGTCATGCTCTACAACGGAGACATTACGGTAAAAAGCACGCCGGATGTCGGCAGTACTTTTACTGCAACGCTTCATAACAATCCCAAAGCCGTGCAATGAACAGAAGCGAAATCCTTGCCTGGCTGCTGGAGGATAATCCGGATCGCCTGGAAGCGCTCTGGACTCTGGCAGATGATGTGCGCCGAAAGTCTGTCGGGGATGCGGTTTTCATCCGCGGCCTGATTGAATTTTCGAGCCACTGCAGGAGCCATTGTCACTACTGCGGGATGCGGGCGGACCGCAAATCTCTTCCGCGATACCGCATGACGGGTGCGGAAATAATGGACGCGGCACGCGAAGCGGTGCGGCGGGGATACGGCACCGTTGTGCTGCAGTCAGGGGAGGACCCGGGGCTTGATATCGAGTGGCTGGCGGATATTATTCGGACCATCAAGCGGGAAACGCCTTTAGCCGTCACCTTGAGCTGCGGCGAGCGAAGCGAAGCCGAGCTTGCCAGGCTGCATGAGGCCGGAGCCGATCGCTATTATCTCCGCTTTGAGACCTCCGACCGGATTCTCTGGGAAAAAATTCACCCGACAGTGAAGAAAGACGCGCCGCACCGGATCGACATCCTTTCCCGCATCCGTGCGCTTGGCTATGAGATCGGCAGCGGCATCCTCGTTGGAATACCCGGGCAGACATGGTCCTCGCTTGCCGAGGACCTGGAGTGGTTCCAGCGACTGGACCTTGACATGATCGGCTGCGGTCCCTTTGTGCCTCATGAAGACACGCCCCTCGGACAGGCGTATCTTCGCGCGGACCCGTCCCTTTTGCAGGGCGAACAGACGCCAAATACGGACCTGATGACCTATAAGGTCATGGCGCTTACCCGCCTGCTGTGCCCGGGCGTCAATATTCCATCCACCACGGCTCTTGCAACCCTCAATCGCGAAACCGGTCACCTGACGGGGTTGCAGCGGGGCGCCAATGTTCTCATGGTGAACCTGACTCCGATTCAATACCGCAGTCTCTATGAGATCTATCCCGCCAAAGCCGGCATCAGCGAATCGGCGGAGGCGCAGCTGGATCGAGTTAAAACCCTGCTGTCAAGGCTGGGTAGAACTGCAGGCGAAGGACCCGGGGCGTCGCCGCACTACGAAGCGCGCCGCTCGGCGCAGGCTTTACCGATTGCGAGGTGAGTGATGTCGGGATTACCCAAAATGGAACTGAGTGAGGGGGCGGTCGATTTCATCGATGACGGCTTTTTAACGCGGCTGCTGAGCGCGCCGAAACCGGACCGGCAGCAGGTGCGGGATGTTATTGCAAAAAGCCTGGCCAAGCAGGCGCTAACGGTTGAGGAAACGGCGGTCCTTCTCCGCACCGATGAGCCGGAACTGCTCGAGGAAATCTTTGATGCGGCCCATACGCTCAAAAAGACTGTCTACGGCAATCGGATTGTGCTCTTTGCCCCGCTCTATGTGGGGAGCGACTGCGTCAATGACTGCGCCTATTGCGGCTTCCGGAGCAGCAACCGCCTCGCGGTGCGCCGCACGCTCACTCCCGGGGAATTGCGTGAGCAGGTTCTCAAAATGGAGTCGGTCGGGCAAAAACGCTCCATTCTCGTATTCGGAGAGCACCCGAAATATGACGCGGACTTTATCGCGGAACAGGTGCGCGCCGTCTCTAGCACCAAGAGCGGGCACGGTGCAATCCGCAGAGTCTACAGCACTGCCGCTCCCCTGGACGATGCGGGCCGCGGTGTTCTCTTCGGGCTGCACGACTGGCGCTTTGAAGTGCGCGGGCTTGTGACGCACGCGCTTCACTTCCAGCAGCGCTATGGCGTCGGTCCGCACACTATCAGTTTCCCGCGCCTGCGTCCTGCCTGCGGCGTCGATTTCCCGGCATTCGGCGCTGTCAGCGACGTTGATTTCAAACGGAGTATTGCGACGCTGCGGCTCGCAGTTCCCTATACGGGGCTGATTCTGACAGCCCGCGAAAATGCCG
>CAZLHW010000403.1:0-4127 GCA_964559085.1 uncultured Acidobacteriota bacterium
ATCCTGGCCCGCAAGCCCCTTGCGCGCGACATATCCTAATTCTCGGACACGCTCCCGGCAGCATCCCGGCGTCCCTGATGTCGTTGCAATACCGCCTGGCTGAGACATTGTGTGGAATTTGCTGTCTTCCTTCCTGTGCCCGGTTGTAAAATTCCGCCAATTAGAATCCAAAATGCTTTGAAGATAACTGTATGGCGGATGCCGGCGGGATTGCCGTCAGCGATGAAACCGCCGTCAGGTTGATGGGTGGAGGGCTGCAAGCGTGGAATATCGACCCTGGACATGGAAAGTGCCGGAAGGCGGTCTGGAAATGAAGCGCACCATAACCCGGCAGGATGCATTTGAAAGAGTCAGCGGACAGGCCGTTTTCACGCGGGATGTGATGCTTCCGGGAATGCTTTATGCCAAGATCCTTCTCTCGCCGTATGCGCATGCGCGCATTCTCCGCATGGACACGAGCAAGGCTGAGGCTCTCCCAGGTGTCAGGGATATTCTTAAATATGACGATCCTGACATCGAATGCGATAACGAAACTCTGCCGGGCTTCGAGGTGTCCCGGAATTACAACCTGCTGACTTTGCCCCGCACTTCCGAGTTTTATCAGCATCCGATGGGTGCGGTGATTGTGGCCGACTCCGAGGAAATCTGCGATCGGGCGCTGCGTCTCCTGGAAATAGAATGGGAAGAACGGCCCTTTATTCTGGACATGGAAGAGTCTCTCAAACCGGACGCCCCGAAAATCATGCCGGAGGTAAAATTTATGAATCCGGCGGCCCGGGAGCCGAACACGGTTCTGACCGATCGCGCAGAATTCGGCAATGTGGAGAAGGGATTCTCCGAAGCCGACAAAGTAATCGAATATACGATCACGCGGGCGCGAAACACGCCTGCAGGTGTGGAACCGATCGTCTGCGTCGCACAGTGGAGAGGCGATTTCCTGGATCTCTGGGTGCACCATCAGGACCTGCCCCACGCGACTGTGACGACTGCGAACAATGTGCGCGAAAAGCCCCGGGCCCCTCTTGCCGAATGGACCAAAATAACCGTCACAATGCCGTACCAGGGCTCGACCTATGGCGGGATTTCGTGGCTTTCTTATTCCTATGCGTTTATCCGCCTGACCGCAATTCTGGCCAAAAGAGCAGCCGGGCGGCCCGTGAAGCTGTTTTGGGATGAAAGCGGCTACTACTGCGGCGGCGACGATACCGGGGTCGATCGGTGCAAAGTGGGGGCAAAGAAAGACGGCACGATCACGGCGATGCACTGGCACATGCTCGGCATCAGAAATCCCGCCATGGAAAAAACCCATGCAAGCACGAAGATTCCCAACATCCTGGGCACTCAGGAATGGGCTCTGGTCAATACCGGACACAATATGTGTTACCGGCATGGGACGCATGCGTGCGTACCGCACAATGTAATGTTTGATCGAGTTGCGGCGGAGATGGGGCTGGACCCGACCGAAGTGGCTCTAAGGAATGACGGCTGCAGCGGACATGACTGGGACTGGGTCACCCGCTACCAGAAGGAAAATGGATTTCCGCAGAGATGGAGCCTGAAAGAGGTTATAGACAAAGGCAAGCAGGCAATCGGTTGGGATGAAAAATGGCACCCACCCGGAGCGAAAAGACTTCCAAACGGACGCATGCATGGCCTCGGTTTCGTGCACATCAACGAATGGCACTGGCACGCCCCCATTCCGGGGATCTCTTTTGCCTGTGTTGCGCTGCGCAACGGGAAGGCCGCCATTATAGGGGCGCGCAGCGATATGGGCGTGGACACGGAGTCCGGCGCGCGTCTGGCCGTGGCATCGGAAGCCGGGCTCAAGTACGAGGACACCGTCATCCTGGAGCGGCGCTCCGACAATACCAATTATCACCTGTGGCAGCCGGGAGGCTCTTTCGGAACGGGCTATATCACCACGCAGCTGATCCTGGCCGCGAGGGAATTGAAGCGGAAAATCCTTGAGTATGCCGTAAAGCCGAAGCCGGCTCTTTATATCAGTCCGGCGCAACCTCCGCTTTTCCCCGGCAAAAGGCCTGAAGACCTTGATGTCAGAGACAGCATCGTTTTTGAAAAGGCGAATCCGGCCAATCGCAGGACGGTTCGGGAAGTGGCGGATGCCTGGTGGGCACAGGATCCTCCGATCTTCCATCCTGTGGCCGGCACTCTGTATGGACTGACGTCCGACGGCAAGCCGGATCCGGAACTGTATGCAATGGCCAGACAGGCGCACTTCATCGAGGTGGAAGTAGATACGGAGACCGGAGTGATTGATGTAACCAGAATTGTCTGTGTTAACGATGTCGGCCACCTGTTTAATCCCGCAGGAGCATATGCCCAGCAGTACGGCGGTGCGGTCATGGGATTGGGACGGAGCGCGACCGAGGAGCATATTTTCTGTCCCCGCACCGGCGTTGCCCTTAATTACGATCTGATCAACTATCGCATCGGAACGATGAACGACTATCCGACGGTTGAAGGGCATATCAATGAAAGCCATCTGGGGTATGCGGCCTACGGTGCCTATGGGATTGGTGAAAACATCGGCGCCGCCATGTCGGGAGTCACGGCGGCAGCAATCTACAACGCGACGGGCAAGTGGGTTCTCGATTATCCAACGACGCCGGAGCGGGTGCTGAAGGCGCTCGGCACGATCTGATTGAGGAACGGATAGAGGAACAGAGGGGCAAAGGGAGGGCAGGAGAAATGGCCTTTGTTCCTCTGCCCCTTTGTTCCTTTTTATCGCTAATCGGGCCCGGCCCCCGATTAAACCTGATAGACCTTGCCGGTGTCCTTGTTTTTCCAGTAGCCCCTTAATTCGAGCGGGAAGTTGAATTCGATCGCCCCCGGGCGGGGACAATCTACGGCGCAGCAGCCGCAATACCAGCATTCTTCCGGATGCAGGATAATCGGCGGCTTGCCCTGTACGGGATGCGGAATATACACATCGATCTGGCATGTTTCCACGCAGATGTTGCATCCGTCGCAGATCTCCGGATTGAACAGCACCGGATTATTCGGCGTAGTGATGTTGGGAAGAGCGAAAACTTTTTCCTGTGACACGGTATCCTCCAAAACAATTCCCGTTAAGAAAACGGGTTTGATGCCCCCGGATTCCTATTTCCCTTTATAGACGCCCGTGTAGTCTTTATTGCGGGCTTCATATTCTTTTTGCATATCGCCCCAGAATTCCTGAGGCCGTTCGCCGATCGTCACCCTGTCGTTTTCCAGCTTGATGGTCAGGAATTTATTCCATTCCGGAGGATCCATCGCCGGGAAATCAATTCTCTGAAAATTCAGCGGCATGCTGCTGGCTTTGCGGGCGAGAGAGGCGTGGATGATGATCTTTGCGTATTCCAGCATGCTCAAATCTTCCAGGCTGCGCATCAGCTTGTGCGGGTCGAGGGCATAGAGCCTGGGCGCATGTTCTTTCTCAATCTTTTCCAGTGCACCCATTCCCAGGTTCAGCAGCGTCTCCGTTTTGTATTCGCTGACGTAATACTGCATGGCGCGGGCAATGCCGGCATGCAATTCTTTCCATTCAATTCCGCTGCTGCGCCGGACCGGTGCATAGACGCGGGCCTTCTCCCGCTCGATTTGATCCCGGGAGATTTTGGATTCGCCGATTTCTTTGGCATAGGCCGCGGCTTTTCGTCCCGCGTACCTTCCGGTCGCGGCCGCGTAGCTGTGGTCTTCCGGAGCAAACATCTGAGTCCCGGCCGCGTACAGACCATCCAGCGTGGTCTTCAGATCCCAGTCCACAAGGATGCCGCCGCCGTACCCGACATCGCGCCACTGCGGCAGGCTCTGTCCTTCAATGAACTTATAGCTCTGCAGCAGGTCCTTGCTTATATCAAAGCCGGCCTTGTTGAAGGTATCGATGATGATGCGGGTTGTGGATTCTTCGCCCAGCATCAGATTCCACGTAGCCCTTCTCTCCACGTCCGGCATAGACGGGAAGTCGCCGTAGAAAGGCAGCTCATATTCCCCCTTGAGGATGCCTTCGCGGATCTTTGCTTCGACTCCCGGGGCCGGAACCATGGCGCCTGCGTCCACCCAGCCCTGAATAGGGAGGGGAAGGCGGCGTCCCTTATTGTCCACAAGAGGTACGTTTTCATAGCTGG
>CAZLHW010000404.1:0-4114 GCA_964559085.1 uncultured Acidobacteriota bacterium
TAACAAGCCCGAAGGAGCCTGCCCCACATGCACAGGCCTGGGCGATGTTTACGAAGCCAATCTCAAGCTGCTGGTTGATGAATCGAAAAGCATTCAGGACGGTGGTATTCTTTCCTGGGATTGGCACTGGATCAAGTATTACAGGGATGTCTTTGCCGCGGCAGAAAAGCTTTACGGCATTAGCTTAGACTTCACAGTGCCCATAGAACAGTTTGATCAAAGGGCCAAGGACTATATCTACTTCGGGGTTGAGAGCCCTCGGTTCAAGCGCTATTTTCCCCATATCGAGGCTCCCCGGAATGCCTCTGACGGCAGGTTTGAAGGATTGGCCACAAACCTCCTGAGAAGACATGCCCAAAGGGCTGATGATGCCGGCTACCGGGAGAAGCTGGAGAAGCTCATGATTCACCATAAGTGCCCTGACTGCGGTGGAACACGTCTTAAGAAGGAGAGCCGGGAGGTGCTGATCTCAGGCAGGTCCATCGTTGAGCTTTCAGAGCTTTCCTTTGAGGCCCTGCTGGATTTCCTTGAGGATTTGCAGAAGGATCTGTCGTCAGACGAGCAGCTGATTGCAGAACCCATCCTGGCTGATCTCCGGGATCGGATCAGACGCCTGCTGGATGCAGGAGTGGGGTATCTCTCCATGAATCGGGAGGCCTCTACCCTTTCAGGAGGTGAGGCACAGCGGCTGAGGCTTGCTTCCTTGCTGGGATCAGGGCTTACCGGCGTGCTCTACTGTCTGGATGAGCCCACCACAGGGCTTCACCCGAGAGATACCCAAAGGCTCATTGCTGTACTGAAAAAGCTGAGAGACCTGGGAAATACCGTGCTGGTGATTGAGCATGATCTGGATGTGATCCGAAACGCCGATCACATCATCGATATCGGACCGGGAGCCGGGAAGGAGGGCGGAAGGGTTGTCGCCCAGGGAACGGTGGCCGAGATTATGGCTAATGAGCAGTCCCTTACCGGGAAAGCCCTGAGGGGCCTCAGCCTGCCGTCGGTAAGAAAGGCTATAAAGCCGGGGCCTGCCCTCAAGGTTTGGGGAGCCAGGGCCCATAATCTTAAGACCGTCAATGTCAGCCTGCCGCGGGGGGTCTGTGGGGTCATCAGCGGTGTTGCAGGATCGGGAACGTCCTCCTTGATGTTTGATATCCTCGATAGAGCCGGACGGATGCATTTCTATGGTGCTAACGAGGAGCCCGGAGACCACGACAGGATTGAAGGCTGGGAGTACATCGACAAGCTTGTGACGGTGGATCAGTCTCAGATCGGACGCATCACACGCTCTAACGTGGCCACCTATACTGATGTTTTTACGCCTATTCGCACACTTTTTGCCGAGCTTCCCCAGTCCAGGGCCAAGGGCTTAAGCGCCAGGCATTACTCCTTCAATGTGCCGGGCGGGAGATGTGAACGCTGTGAGGGCACAGGGATTCTGACCATCAATATGCACTTCCTTCCCGATGTTCAGGTCACATGCCCCTCCTGCAAGGGAAGACGGTTTAAAAAGGATATACTGGAGGTTAAATATAAGGGATTGAACATCTCGAACATTCTGGATATGACCGTAAAGGAGGCCGCGGAGGTACTTTCGGATGTGAAGGGGGCGGGGTCAAAGCTGAAGCTGCTCAAGGAGGTGGGGTTGGATTATCTGTCTCTGGGACAGGTGACCACAACCCTTTCAGGCGGTGAGGCCCAGCGCATCAAGCTGTCCAAGGAATTGGGGAGAAGCAGCAAGGGCCATACCCTCTACCTACTGGACGAGCCCACTGTGGGACTGCACCCCGGAGATACCCAGCGCCTCATCCGACTTTTCAGACATCTGGTGGAGATGGGCAACACGGTCTATGTGGTGGAGCATAACATCGATGTAATCAAGCAGGCCGATTATGTCTTGGATATGGGCCCCGAGGGCGGCGACCGGGGTGGCTTGGTCCTCGCTCAGGGGACGCCGGAGGACATCGCTGCCTGTGAAGCCTCTCATACCGGAAGGTTTTTAAGGATGTCATGACCAGGTAAGCACCGGAACCTGCATATTAAGCTTGTTTTTCTGAACAGCCGGGGGAGATTGAAGCTTCCCCGGCTGTCATTTTTAAAGTAATGCCATTTGATCTAAAATGACAAGGAGTACAACGAACTATTTTGGGTTGACAGGGCCAGGGAATTGTGCAAGAATATCAAGCAATACCAAGATGAGGGGTGATTGCTCTGGTTCGCAAAATAGGCTGTATTGGATACGGCAGCATGGGAAGCAGAACGGCCATCAGCCGTGAGGATGCGGAGGAAATGCTCATAAGAACTATGCTGGGAACCTGCAGGCTTGTCCTGGAAAAGGGCATGAGCCTGGATGGAATCATCGAAAGGGTGGCGACTAAGGGCGGTATTACCGAGGAAGGCGCCAAGGTCTTTTATGAGGATTTGCCACCTGTTTTTAACAGGATGTTTGACGTGACCCTTGAAAAAAGAAGGCTGGTTGATTTGAAGGTCCAACAGGGCTTTGAGATGAAGGGAGGCGGCTTAAGTGTCGGCAATTGAGAAGTTTTACGAGGAATACGATGAGTGGAGCCGATTGGAGCACCACAGGATGGAGTTTGAGATCACAAAGAAGGCGCTGGACGCGTATATTCCTGATGGTGCCACAGTGCTGGATGTGGGCGGCGGCCCCGGGCGGTACAGCATCTATCTGGCCTCGAAAGGACATAAGGTCACGTTGGTGGATCTTTCAGAAAAGCATGTGCGCCAGGCACAGGAATTTGCCCGGGAGGCAGGCGTGACGCTGGCAGGAGCCATACAGGGAAATGCCCTTGATATGGACGGTCTGCCCCTCTGCGAGAGTTATGATGCCGTCTTGTGCATGGGGCCTTTGTACCATCTCCACAGAGAGGAAGACCGGAAAAGATCCCTGGAGCAGTGCCTGAAACGCCTGAAGCCGGGCGGCATTCTGATTGCCTCCTTCATATCGGCCTACGCGCCCATCATCGATAGCATCAAGAAGTTTCCTGAGGAGATAGAAGCCGAACGAGCCTCGCTTCTGAACTACATAACCGATGGCAGGAATTACGACGGGGAGGGCTTTACCGATGCCTATTTTATTCGCCCCGATGATGTGGAGCCCTTTATGACAAGCTTCCAGGTGACAACCCTGCGTTTTATGGCCACCGAGGGCTTTGGCTCCCTTGCCGAGGAAAGGTTGAATCAGCTTAATGACGGGCAGTTCAAGGCATGGGTCGATACCCTTTACGAGATTGCGCATCACAGGGTTGTTTTAGGCTGCTGCGAGCATTTGCTTTATATCGGCCGAAAGGGTTAGGGAGGTGCGCCAGGCATGCTGAGGCGCTTGAACTGCAGCGATAGGAACCGAGTTTTACAGTATATTCTGGATCATGAGATTGAGCTGGTCATGGTTTACGGCAATGTACTGGTTTTTGGTCTTGAGAATCAGCCGGGCATCAGGCGTTGTGCCGATTATTACGGCTATTTCGAAGGGGACGAGCTGAAGGGCTTTATCGCCTTTTACAATTTGGGCAGCTGTATTCCGCATTATAGCGATGACCGGGCCATCCCTGAGTTTGCTGAGCTGATGAAGATGAAGCAGTTCGAGGTAGTTTTAGGCATGAAGCCTATCGTACAGCCCATCGTTGATGCTCTGACTCCGGTAAAACCATTTAAAACCATCGACGAGGAGATGTACATGACCAACCCACAGCACAGGCCCTATGCCAATGATCGGTTTACCATTACTGAGGCCAATGCCGACGATGACATACAGCTGGCTTTTTTCGCCCAGGTCAGCATAGAATGCTTCAATGATCAGACTACCCCGGAGAAGGAAAGGGAGATCATTCGCCAAAAGCCCCGGGATGAGGAATTCCTGGTAGCCTGCCTTGAGGGAAAGCCTGTCGCTCAGGCCATCGTTCATGGCTATACCCCCAATTACGGTCAGATTGGCGCTGTTGCCACCCTTCCTGCTTATCGCGGCATGGGGGCCGCCAAAACGGTGGTTTCCCGCATTTGTGATTGCATCATTGGGAAGAATCGCATTCCTGCGCTCTTTGTGAGAAAAAGCAACACCCCGGCCGTTAAGGTCTATCAGTCACTGGGCTTTCAGAAC
>CAZLHW010000405.1:0-4112 GCA_964559085.1 uncultured Acidobacteriota bacterium
CCGCATCGAATCCGTACAGAATGCCTTCCGAAACGATATCCATCACATTCAGGTAGCGCTCCCCTCCCATGGCTTCTATGGCATCCTCGAACAGTTTTTGGATCCTCTCGGCTTCCTCCCGGCACGGAGAAAAAGGCACAAACACCAGCGTTATATAAAGCGTCAGGAATAATTTTTTCATGATCGCTCCAGCGTATCGTGTTTTCATTGCGGCACCATGCTCTTTTAAGGATAACACAGGAAGAAGTTGCTCTCGGCCCAAGGCATAGTATCCTATAATCACATTTAAGCCTATGCATTGCAACAAATGCCAAAGCGGAGAACCACCGATGCGGAATCCGGCAGTGTGTGGGTCGAATACTCTTTCACCTCAATTGCAAGGAGAATCAGAATCATGTCCTATAGTTACGATCAATTGAAGGGAATGACGGTAGCTCAATTGCGGGAAATCGCCGCCGGAATAGAGCATGAAGCGGTTAGAGGCTATACGCAACTGAACAAGGAGCATCTCCTGACCGCCTTATGCACGGCGCTCCATATCGACACCCATACGCGCCACAAAAGCAAAATCGCCGGGCAGAGCAAAGCGGAAATCAAGGCGCAGATGAAGGAGCTGAAAAGCAGGCGCGATGACGCGCTGAATCAGCACAACCATAAGGAATTAAAGGCGGTACGACGCCAGATGCACGAACTCAGGAGACGGCTGCGCAAGGCCGCGGCCCAGTCATAGGCCCGGAACCGATACTCGGAAATGCTTAAGCCGCGGATTCAAACAGGCCCGCACGGCGCAGCGCCGGTGACGCCAAGGAATATCCGCGGCCGGCTCTTCCTTTTTGATTATTGACACTCGGGAGCTTGCGGTTATTATTTGTCGGAATAGGAGACATTTAGATTAGGGGCCAGACGGACCATGAAAGAGATGCTCACCACGAAGGAGGTTGCGGAATATCTCAGCATTAATGAGAAGCAGGTATACAGGCTGATTAAAGACAAAAAGATACCGGCCACGCGCATTACCGGGAAATGGCTCTTTCCCAAGAACCTGATTGATGAATGGGTTATGGCCAGCGCTCGCGAGAGCGTCAATCTCTCAGCCCAGAGAAGCGCTCCTGAAAACCAGGTGGTCATCGCAGGCAGCAATGACCTTGCGCTGGACCTGCTCGCCAAAAACACGGCGATTCAGCATCCCCGCTATACCATCTCCATTTCCAACGTGGGGAGCCTCGCCGGTCTGATCGCTCTCCAAAAGGGAAACTGTCACATAGCCGCAGCCCATCTTCTGGATCCGGAAACAGGCGAATACAATAGCTCGTTCATTAAGAAGCACTTTCCGAAGCTGAAGATTGTGCTTTTGAACCTGGCTCATCGCGAGCAGGGACTGATTGTAAAAAAGGGGAATCCACTGGGCATCCGGTCGATCAAGGATCTCGCAAACAAAGCCTTGGTCTTTGTGAACCGGCAGGAGGGGTCGGGCACCAGAGTTCTGCTCGATTACCGGATAAAAGAATACGGGATTGACGCCTCCGAGATTCCGGGATACTCAAAAACGGCACTCACTCACATGGATGTGGCGCTTGAGGTTTTCAGCGGGACCGCCGATGTTGGAATAGGGATACTGGCTGCAGCCCGCATGCTGAACCTGGATTTCGTTCCCCTCGCACAGGAACGGTTTGACCTGGTAATCCCTGCGGATAGCTACGCGACAGGGGCGGTAAAAGCCCTGCGGGAAGTCCTTACGTCAGCGGCATTCAAGGAACGCATCGCCCAGATGGGCGGGTATGAGATCCGGGACACCGGCAAGATAGTGTATGAACGAAGCTGACGAGCAGCGCCGCGGAAGGAATAGCAATCATGAAAAGGTTGATTATGAAGTGGCCGCTTTTGATTTTTCTGATTTGCGCATCGATCCCTGCAAACGCACAGGAGCGTTTGCGCCTGGCGACGACCACATCCGTTCAGGATAGCGGGCTCCTGCCGTACCTGCTGCCTGCCTTTGAGAACAAATGCAAATGCAAGGTCGACGTCATCGCGGTCGGCACCGGCCAGGCGCTGAAGCTTGCAGCCAATGGCGATGTCGACATGGTGCTGGTCCACGATCCGGAGGCGGAGGAAAAATTCCTCAGCGAAGGATTTGGCGCCCACCGGCAGACATTCATGGTCAATGATTTCGTCCTCATCGGACCACAGTCGGATCCCGCCCGCATTCGGGGCATGAAGGACGCGGCTCAGGCAATGGCCGGGATTCAACGGAGCGGATCTCTCTTTATCTCGCGCGGAGACGCATCCGGCACGCATCAAAGAGAAAAAACGCTCTGGAAAAAGGCGAAAATAGAGCCGAAAGGGCCCTGGTATCTGGAAATCGGCCAGGGCATGGGTGCGGTTTTGACTATGGCCAATGAGAAGGAAGGCTATACTCTATGCGACCGCGCCACCTACCTGACACGCAAGCATCAGGTTAGACTTCAGGTGCTTGTGGAGGGAGACCCGATACTGATCAACCATTACTCCGCCATGCAGGTAAATCCCAAACGTTTCCCTTCGGCGAAATCCGGTCTGTCGCTTCAATTGATCGACTGGCTCTGCTCCGATGAGGGGCAGAAACTTATTGGCGGCTACTCCGTAGGCGGGCATCAGCTTTTTAAACCGTCCTGCGCCCGCGGGAAGTAACAGTTTGAGCGACCTGGGACAGGCATTTTCTGAAGCGATCCGCCTTATCGTATCCGCGGATGAAGAAGTCATGACGATCGTCCTGGCTTCACTGCGGTTTGCGGTCAGCAGCACACTGCTCGCATCCATAATTGGAATTCCTGCCGGAATTGCCCTGGCCGTCTCCCGTTTGCGTTTAAAGAAAATCATAGAAGACTTATTAAACACGCTGCTTTCCATTCCCACGGTTGTGGTGGGCCTGTTCGTTTACATGCTTGTTTACAGTCAGGGCCCCCTGGGACGTTTTCATCTGTTATTCACTCCGGCAGCCATCATTCTCGGCCAGACTGTATTGATCATTCCTCTCCTCGCCTCGATGGCCTGCAGCGCCGTTTCCATTCTAAATCCGGTTGTGCGTGAAACGGCCCTCACCCTCGGTGCCGGCAGGCTCCGCACGGCATGGACAGTGGCAGCGGAAGCGGAGGCAGCCCTGCTAGTCGCCTGCATCACGGGTTTTGGACGCGTCATAGGAGAGGTCGGCATAGCCCTCATCCTGGGAGGCAACATACTCGGCTACACCCGGACGATCACCACAGCCATATCGTTGCAAACCAGCAAGGGTGAGTTCGCCCTGGGGCTTGCATTGGGCATTATTCTCCTTTGCGTCGCCTTTGCCGTGAATTTGGCGGTGCGCGTTCTCCGGAGGCGATCCCCATGAGCCTTGCGCCGGCCTATAGAATCCGATCGCTGGTACAGGTTTACGGCGAAAATGTCGCCCTGGATATCCCCCGGCTGGATATCGCTTCCGGCCGGATTACGGCTCTGGTGGGCCCCAACGGCTGCGGCAAAACAACGCTGCTTTCCATCCTTGCGCTCCTTCTCCCTGCAAGCTCAGGAAGCATTCAGATGCATGGGATGGACATCGGCCGCATCCGCAGCCTTCGCCGAAATGTGACGCTTGTTCATCAAAAGCCCGTTGTATTCTCAAAAACGGTCCGGAGCAATATCGCCTACGGCCTGCATGCCCAAGGGTTGAAATCCCATGAAGTGCGACAGCGGGTTGAATCCATAATGGAGCGAATGCAGCTTTCGGCGCTGGCCGACAAGCCTGCGCGCGCATTGTCGGGCGGCGAGACGCAGCGCGTGGTGCTCGCGCGCGCGCTCGTGCTGGAGACCCCCATCCTGCTGCTGGATGAACCCACGAATTCTCTGGATGACGCCTCCAAATCCCTGCTTCGTGATATGCTTCTCCGGGCCGTTGAAGAGCGCGGCACGACCGTCGTGCTGGCAACACATGCGATGAATTTCGTCAGCACACTGACGGAGACCATCCTCCGGATGGAAAACGGGAAGATCGCAGAAGTGTAAAGGACCACGCCTGGAAGGCGAGGCTTTGGCCTGCCCCGCACAGCGGGGGCGCGCTATAGCCGCGGAGCGGCAATAGATAGATAGCCGGGGGTGAACCG